>DAOOQY010000819.1:0-2627 GCA_035389025.1 Verrucomicrobiota bacterium | reverse complement strand
GCAGCGCCCGGGGCCTACCTGGTCGAGAAGGACGTCAACCAGGGCCGCGTCGCCATGATGCTCCCTGGCGTCATGCGCGAGAATCCCGACATGTTCGCCCTGATGGTGATGAACGACATTCTCGGGGGCGGCGGTTTCACCTCGCGCATCATGAACCGTGTGCGGTCCGATGAAGGTCTGGCGTACTCGGCCGGCTCGGCATTCCCGGGCGGCGTCCACTTCCCGAGCGTTTTCACCGCCACCTTCCAAACCAAGTCACGCACCGTGGCGTACGCGACGTCCATCGTGCTCGAAGAAATCAAGAGGATCGGGAACGAACCGGTCAGCGACGAGGAAATCCAGACAGCCAGGAAGTCGTTCATCGACACCTTCCCCCGGACATTCGGCACGAAGGGGAGGATCGCCGGCACGTTCGCCGCCGACGAATTCACTGGCCGTTACGCCCGTCAGCCCGATTTCTGGAAGACCTACCGCGACAAGGTCGCGGCGGTGACCAAGGAAGACGTCCAGCGCGTCGCCCAGAAATACCTGACGCCGGACAAGCTGGTTGTGCTTGTGGTTGGGCAGAAACAGGAAATCCTCAAGGGGCATCCCGACCATGCCGTGCAGTTGGGGGATTTGGTGGGGAACAGATTCACCGACGTGCCTTTGCGCGACCCGCTGACACTCAAGCCCCTGGCGCAGTAAAGCTGCCGCTCGAAGCGCGTCGCCGGACGGCTCTGGCGCGGTTTTGCTTTTCTAACCCGCATAGCAGTCATCCTGCGAGGTCTGACCGCCCTGGGCATCGACGGGGTGTGATAGATGCGGGTCAGTCAACGTCCGAGAAACTTGGCCACCGCTTCCGTCCGGGTGCGCACCTGGAGTTTCTCGTAGATGCGCCGGATGTAGGTGTGGACGGTTTCGTAGCTGATGCCGAGGTTGTCGGCGATCTCCTTGTAGAGGAAGCCGCGAGCCAGGTAGTCGAGCACCTCCTGCTCGCGCGGTGAGAGGTTCTCCGCCGGTTGGGGCGAGGCGCCCGCGCGTTGGAGCGATTGGACCACCTTGCGGGCGATGTGTGTCGTCATGGGCGAGCCGCCGCGGTGCACATCGCGGATGGCAGCCAGCAACTCGTCGCGGGATGTGCGCTTGAGCAGATAACCCGTGGCGCCCGCCAACAGCGCGTTGTAGATGTTGTCCGTGTCCTCGTAGACCGTGAGCATCAGGAACTGCACTTCGGGGATTGTCTTCTTGAGACGCCGAACACACTCGACGCCGTTCATGCCCGGCAGGTTGATGTCCATCAGCACGACGTCCGGACGATCCCGGGGCAGGCCCTCGATGGCGTCCTCGGCGCTGCCGTACTGGCTGGCGCAGCGGAAGCCCTCGGCGCGGTTGATCAGGCGCGCCAGGGTCTGGCGCACCTGCTCGCTGTCCTCGACAATGGATACGGCAATCGACACGGCGCATGCGGCGGGCGGGGCTTTGCCCCCGCCGCCGCCACGCAGTGTTACCTGCAACCGGACCGCGCGTCAATTGGCCCGGAGCCAGACCTGAGTGGATTTTTTTGTCGGACCGCAATAGACTGCTGTTCGTTATGACGAGTCCTCAATTGGTGACACTCGAAGACGGCGAGGGAGGTTCAGCCACGATCGCTCCGGAACTGGGTGGTTGGCTGCTGCGGTACAGCCGCGAGTTTGTCGAGCACGGCCGGGTCGAGGCCCTCCACTTCGATCCGGCCGTGGTCGAACGTTATCCGCGGGAGATGTACGCCGGGTCGCCCGTGTTGTTTCCCCTGGCCTCCTTCAACCACGTCCCCGGGCGCGATCATCACTACGAATGGCAGGGTCGCACCTACGAGATGCTTCAGCATGGCTTCGCCCGCCGCCGTCCGTGGACGGTGCTGGACCAGACCGACGCGTCGGTGACCATCGAGTTGACGGACAGCGAGGCGACGCTGGCCCAGTTCCCGTTCGAGTTCTCGCTGCAGTTGACTTACCGGTTGGCGGGCGGGCGGTTGTTCTGGCAGCAGAAGGTGGTCAATCGCTCGCCCGACCCGCTGCCTTTCACCACGGGTTTTCATCCCTACTTCGCCGTCCCGCTCGCACCGCGCGGGCTGCGTTCCGAGTGCTTCGTCGAGATTCCCGATTGCCGGCGGCTGACGATGCACGGACGCGGAGAGCAATTCACCGGCAAGCCGTTCCCGAGCCAGAATTGGAGCGTGGCGGAAGACGTGTCGATGACCCTGTTCCTGACCGATGTGAAGCGGCGCGAACTCGTCCTGGTCGATCCGATCAGCGAACTCGAAGTGGCCCTCGATTGGCGCGATGCGCCGGCCTTCCGGTTCGTGGCCATCTGGTCCAAGTCGACCGAGGCGCCATTCTATTGTCTCGAACCCTGGACGGCCGTGTCGAATCCGTTCACGCGGCTCAAGGACCGTGAACTCATCGTGCTCGAACCGGGCAAGACCTTCGAGGCCGCGTTCCGCATGGAACTGCGCGAAACGCCTTAGCCCGGATATTTCACAAGGCTTCGCGGGGTCTCATATCCGGGCTCTGTGCAACAATTACTTCCGATTTTGGCGGGAGCGCCACCGAGCCAGATGCGAGGCCCGAGGGAGGGAGTGTATCCCCTGAGATACTCGACCGACC
>DAOOQY010000818.1:0-2631 GCA_035389025.1 Verrucomicrobiota bacterium | reverse complement strand
GGCACTTACTGTGAAATTGGTCCGGGGGGTGTCCAGAATCGCGGAGGAAATCGAGCATGGCATTCCAGTTTCAGTGCCCCCAATGTGCCAATGTGCTGCAGGCCGAGGATTTTCAGGCAGGCCAACAGAGTTACTGCCCGATGTGCGGCGCGATGTTCTTGATCCCGTCGCCCTATGTCGCACCGGCTCCTGGGCCCTCGCCGGGAATGCCTCATCCCGGATCGCAGTTTCCGGCAGTAGAGTATCCGGCGGGTCCCGCCACACCGCCTACGTTCCAGCCGTTTCCCGGTGTCGGACCCGGCCATGCGCCCGGCGCCGGCCCAGGCGCAGTCAGCCACCCCAGCGTCCTGCCACCTCAGCCTCCGGCGCCGGCTTTCGAACTGCGCGAGCCCGAACTGTTGCACATTCCCTGCCCGCAGTGCAAGGAGATGTTGGAAACGCCGGTCGAGATGCTGGACCAGGAGGTCTTGTGCCCGCATTGCCAGGCCCAGTTTCAACTGCGCCGCCGCGACAGCGTGGAATTCAAGCGGAAGAAACAACAGGAGGCTCAGATCAAGGAGATCAAGGCGGGGAATACTTGGCTGAATCTGGCCATTGTCGCGGTCGTGCTGGTCGTGCTGTTCTTGGGGTCTTTGATCGTCTGGCAAATCTATGGAAAACCCGGATGAGTCTTCTTTTCTCAGGAAAACTTGTCCGCGGGTGCTTATTGGCCGCCCCCGAAATCTGGTACACTTCTTGCTTCCTTCGTGATGCCCATTGACCAAGTGATTCATCCGGGTACGGGAGTTGACGATGGCAGAGTCCACGAAACCGATGGAACAAGCGTATTCTCTGGCGAAAGAACGTTACGCCGCGATCGGCGTCGATGTCGAAGCGGCGCTCAGCGCCTTGTCGCGGGTGCCGATTTCGCTGCACTGCTGGCAAGGCGACGACGTCGGCGGCTTTGAGAAGACCGGCGAAGAGTTGGGCGGCGGATTGGCGGTGACCGGCAACTACCTGGGCAAGGCGCGGACGCCGGACGAGTTGCGGGCCGACCTGGACCTGGCCTTGTCCATGATCCCCGGCACGCACCGCTTGAACCTGCACGCCTGCTATGCGGAGACCGGCGGCCGGCGGGTCGAGCGAAACGAATTGCAGCCCGCCCATTTTCAGCGCTGGATCGACTGGGCCAAGGCCAAGCGGATGGGCATGGACTTCAACCCCACCTACTTCGCGCACCCCAAAGCGGCCGACGGCTTGACGCTGACACACCAGGACGACGGCATTCGTCGCTTCTGGGTCGAACACGGCATCGCCTGCCGCAAGATCGGCGCGGCGATGGGCCAGGCACTGGGCACACCCTGCGTCACCAACGTCTGGATTCCCGACGGCATGAAGGACGTGACGGTCGATCGCAAATCGCCCCGCGATCGGCTGAAGTGCTCGCTCGACGAGATCTTCGCCGAACCGCTCGATCCGGCGCATAACCTGGACGCGATCGAAGCCAAGCTGTTCGGCATCGGCTCGGAGACCTACGTGCCCGGCTCGCACGAGTTCTACCTGGGCTACGCCGTGCAGAACGGCAAGTTGCTGTGTTTGGACGCCGGGCATTTTCACCCGACGGAAACGATCGCCGACAAGATCTCCTCGGTGCTCGTGTACCTGCAGGAAATCCTGCTGCACGTCAGCCGCGGCATCCGCTGGGACAGCGACCACGTGGTGATCCTCAGCGACGACCTGCGGGCGATCGCGGAAGAAATCGTGCGAGGCGGGTTCCTGCCGCGCGTCCACATCGGCCTGGATTACTTCGACGCCAGCATCAACCGCGTGGCGGCCTGGGTGATCGGCACCCGTGCGATGCTCAAGGCTCTGCTGGGCGCCCTGCTGGAACCGATCGACCGGCTGCGCCAGCTGGAACAGAGTCGCGACTACACCGGCCGTTTGGCGCTGTTTGAGGAAATCAAGACGCTGCCGCTGGGCGCCGTGTGGGATCATTACTGCGCCACCGCCAGTGTCCCCGTCGGCCTGGCGTGGCTGGAAGCTGTGCGCAAGTACGAAGCCGACGTGCTGGCCAAACGCGGTTGAGCGCGAAAGCCTCGTTCCCAGGCTCCGCCTGGGAACGCCCTGCCTCGCCGGCTCTGCCGGCCCAAAGCGAGGCAGAGCCTCGCGGCCAGCGGGTTACGGGGCAGAGCCCCGTAACCAGACCCGATCACCGATTACCAATCACCGATTACGGAACCCATGAAAGCCTCGTTCCCAGGCTCCGCCTGGGAATGCCCTGACTCGCCGGCTCTGCCGGCCCAAAGCGAGGCAGAGCCTCGCGGCCAGCGGGTTACGGGGCAGAGCCCCGTAACCAGACCCGATCACCGATTACCGATCACCGATTACTGATTACGGAACCCCCCATGACTCCCAACCCTTTCCTCGGCGTCGTTTTTCACTGGCTCGGCGGCTTGGCGTCGGGCAGCTTCTATGTGCCTTACAAGGCCGTTCGGAAGTGGGCCTGGGAAGTCTATTGGCTGGTGGGCGGATTCTTCAGTTGGATCATCTGCCCGTGGGTGCTGGCGACCGTGATGACCAACGACGTGCTGGGAGTCCTGAGTCAGCAATCGTTGACCACGCTGTGGTGGACGTATTTCTTTGGAGCCATGT
>DAOOQY010000817.1:0-2643 GCA_035389025.1 Verrucomicrobiota bacterium | reverse complement strand
TCCTGCACTGGTTCAAGGGCATCGATTACCATCATTGGATCGCCAAAGACAGCGGCCCTCTCCAAATCAAGCCCGTGTCGCGCATGCTCGGATTCGTCAGATTCCAGCGCTTTGTGGTAGGCAAGGATTCCTACACGTTCTACTGGCCGCCGGACAACCTCGATCGCTTCTGCGGCGCCGAGCCGGGCCGGCACTTCGACAAGGGCCAAACCGTGCTGCGCCTCAAGGTCTCGAGCGGCGACCGGCTGTTCGTCGACCGGTTCACCTACAATTTTCGCAGACCCAAACGCGGCGAGACGATCGTGTTCACCTCGACCGGCATTCCGGGTCTCATCCAGCACACCCACTACATCAAACGCCTCATCGCGATGGGAGACGAGCGGGTCCGCATCGGCGACGACCGGCATGTGGTGGTCAACGGTCAGAGACTCGATCGCAACATGCGCCATTTCGAGCGCGTCTACGCGTTCAGCACGCCGCCTCGCGAGAGCGTTTTTTCCGGTCATGCGAACGACAAGGTGGCCATGGCAGCCCTGGGCCGCAGCATCGCTCCGTTGTTTCCCGACGAGCGCAGGGAGGTCATCGTGCGGCCGAACCATTACCTGGCCTTTGGAGACAATACGCTCAACAGCTTCGACGGACGGGCTTGGGGCGACTTCCCGCGCGACAAGGTCGTGGGGAAGGGGCTCTTCGTCTTCTGGCCATTCACTGAACGGTTCGGTCTCATCTACTGGTGAAGCTCGCTCGGGGCATCTGGCACTGGCTGACCTCGCGCACCGTCCGCCACGCCGTCGATCAGCATCGGATCGTCCGCCGTCTCTACGCCTTCCAGCGTGATCGACTGCCTCCAGAAAGCGCCGCCGAGGTGCAACGAGCCCTCGATGACCTCAGACACGCCCTCGCGACCGCCGAATCCCTGACCGCAATCCACGCCTGCTCCCAACGGCTCGGGTCCGTCGCCACACTCCGGCTCGACGGCCTTTCGCGCCGATTGCATCGCGAGTCTCTCGAACTCGTCGTCATGGCCTGCGTCGTTGTCCTGGCGGCCAGGACATTCTTCCTGCAGCCCATGACAATCCCCTCCGGGTCGATGCAGCCAACCCTCTACGGCATCACCGTCGAAAACCTCCAATCCTCGACCGATGTCGCCGTCCCAACAGGCCTCAACCGTCTCATCGAACGGCTGGTCCATGGCAGACGCTATTTCCACTTCGTCGCCAAGACCGACGGTCAACTGACCTGGATCGGCCCCGTCGAGCCCGCATTTCCATGGTTGTGGTTTGTGCCAATCTGTCACAAACAGGACTTCGTCGTGGGCGGCACTCGCTACCGAATCTGGTCGCCTCCACCCGAGATTCCCAATCCGTTCCCGTCCCCGCAAGACCGGGCCATCTTCGCCCACGCGCGCCTGAACCCCAATCGCCACTACCGGACCGGGGACGACCTGATGAAATTGGTCTGCACCGCCGGCGACCGCGTCCTGGTCGATCGCTTGACCTACAACTTCCGAAGGCCGCGCCGGGGCGAGATCGTCGTTTTCAGGACGACCGGGATCACGAACTTGCAGGAAGGCACGCATTTCATGAAGCGATTGGTCGCATCGGGCGGTGAAAGGGTCCGCATTGGCAACGATCGCCATCTCGTGATCAATGGCGTCCGTCTGGATACCCATACACCGGGCTTCGATCAGATTTACAGTTTCTCGGGTCCACCGCGCGACAGCCAATACTCGGGGCACATGAACGATGCCACGGCTCGGAGGTACCGGATTCGGCCGGGGACGGTTGCGCCGCGGTTTCCGGACGAGCGAACGGAGTTCGTGGTGCGTCGGGGGCATTGTCTGGTGATGGGCGACAACACATTGACGAGTCTGGATGGGCGCAGGTGGGGTGATTTCAGGGCGGAGCTGGTGATTGGTCGATTTTGGATGGTGTACTGGCCGATGAGCGTGCGCACAGGCTGGTCAGCACATTAGTCTGATTCGCACAATATATGTTATATTTAGTACGAGAACTACGTCGTGCCTATCGCCTGATGCGTGCCTCGCATGGGCACCTCCATTGGTGGCCCGCATCCTCCCCCCTCGAAGTCTGCCTCGGCGCTATCCTGACCCAAAACACAAGTTGGATGAACGTCGAGCGCGCAATCGCCAACCTCAAACACGCCGCCTCGATCGACCCGCGCCAACTCCTGCGCCTCGACCGATCGAAACTCGCCGCGCTCCTCAAGCCCGCAGGCTACTTCAACGTCAAGACGCGGCGCCTGCGCTCATTCCTTTCCGTGCTGGTCACCGAATTCGACGCGAATCTCGACGGCCTGTTCGCCGGTCCGACGCATCAGGTCCGCGAGCGTTTGCTCGCCATTCATGGCATCGGCCCCGAGACCGCCGACAGCATGCTCTTGTACGCGGGCGGCCATTTGAGTTTCGTCATTGATGCCTACACCAAGCGGATTTTCCTTCGGCATGCATGGTGTCCGGCGGAGGCAACCTACTCGGACCTCCAGGCCGTCTGCGTCCGCTCCCTCAGCCACACGCCGCGATCGGCCCGACTCGATTATTGGCAGGATTACCATGCTCAGCTTGTCATGGTGGGCAAGGAATACTGCCGCAAGCGCCAGCCGCGCTGTGAGCGCTGCCCGCTC
>DAOOQY010000816.1:0-2644 GCA_035389025.1 Verrucomicrobiota bacterium | reverse complement strand
CCTCAAAGAGCCGGTCCGCCTCCTCGATCGATCCGTACACGGCGGGCACGGCCGATGCGACGTGTTTCCCGTGCTTGAGGACCTCGATGCAATGCCGGGCGTGGCTGGGCGCATCCGTGGCCACAAAAACCGCCTCGATGCGGTCATCTTTGACCAGTTCTTCAAGCGACGTATAGGTCTTGGCGCAACGGCAGGCCTTCGCCAACCCAGCGCGCCGCTCTTCCACAAGGTCGCTCACCGCCACAATCTCGACGTTGGGATGATCCTGGAAGCTGAACGCCGCGCCGAATTGGCACACCCCGTACCCAACGATGCCCACTCGCACCTTGCGGTCCGAGACCGGCTGCCAATCCTTCGACGCGTCCGGGTCAGAGGGGGCCTTCTCGAAACCGGCAATCGCCGGTTGCTGGGCCACAGTCGAAGCGTGAAGGCCGAGAGCCGCCGACCCCAGGCCAACTGCCTTGAGAAACGAACGTCGCGTGGTATGATCTTTCATGTTATGTCGTCCATCGAAAGCGCGCTTCACGCGCGCCAAGCCAACTTTCGGGGGCTGATTATGCCGTTGGTCCCGGGGCATGGCAAGGATCGAGCAGAATTGGGCTTGCCAAATCCATGCCGCCCGGCATTCTCTCCGGCACTGCGTCTTCCGGATCATGCGCTGCTCCAAAGACAAGAGACTTGTCCCCTGACTGAATCATGACGCGGGGGGAAAGGCGAGATGTCGAACTCCGGAAGGCGTTGACTCGTCTCGAATCGGGTCGATCGGCACGTCACAACAACGGGTAATGCGGTATGCCTTGGCATTGGGCGGGGCTTGACAGACCAAGCTCCGCTTTCGTTTCTGACGGTGCCGGCACGCCAATGCGCGTGCAAAGCCAGGGCCGCCGAGCGGTGAGTGTTTAACTGCTGCATGCAAGAACATATCGAAGTGGAAGGCCGCGTGATCACGGTGCTTGCGGGAACCATGTTCCGGGTGCAACTGGACAACAACCACGTTGTCCTGGCCACGATCGCCGGACGCATGCGCAAGCGCTTCGTGCGCCTGACCACTGGCGACCGCGTGAAGATGGAGATGTCGCCCTACGACCTCAACAAGGCCCGCATCGTCTGGCGCATCGGGTAGCGCGCTGCGGACTCCCGCATCTCCGCGACAAGCGTCGAATCCACCCCAATTCGACCTGGTTCGACTCGGCCCCCCCCTCTTGGTCCCGGGCATCATGACGCCTCGACACTCCGAAGCCTCTCCAGGCCACACCGCTCGGCGATGAAGGAAGGTCCCTTACCGCTGGCGGGCCGGTGCACGGCTTTTCTGATCTGCCTCGCACTGTTCACCCCCCCAGCCCTGGGCGGCGATACGGCCTCCCCCACCCGCCAACCGCCACTCAAACCCAGTCTGGTCCCCGGTGGCGAAATCTTCGACACACCGACCCTGCTCGAATTCCGACTGCACCTGCGCGCCGCGCATCTGCGCGCCCTGCGCGAACAACCGCGCGAGTACGTCCCCATGACGGCGGTCGTCAACGGACAAATCTTCACCAATGTGGCCGCCAAACTCAAGGGAGCCGCCGGGAGCTTTCGTCCTGTTGACGACCAACCGGCCTTGACGCTGCATTTCAGCAAGTGGGTCGACGGGCGGCGTCTTTTCGGAATTCGCCGGTTGCACCTCAACAACTCGGTGCAGGACCCGTCCTTTCTCAACGAGTACTTGGGCAGCGAGTTGTTCCGGGCGGCGGGAGTTCCCACGACGCGGGTCGCGTGGGCCACGGTGGAACTGAACGACCGGAAGCTCGGCCTGTACGTGCTCAAGGAAGCGTTCGAGACGGAGTTCCTCAGGACCTACTTCGGAAGCGCCAAAGGCAACCTCTACGACGGCGGCTTCGTCCAGGACATCCAGAACGATCTTGAACTCGATTCGGGCGACGGCCCAAAGGACCGCTCCGACCTCAAGGCCCTGGCCGCCGCCGTGCAGGAACAGGATCGAGATCGCCGGTGGGAACGACTCGAGGCGCTGCTGGATGTCGACCGGTTCGCCTCGTATGCCGCCCTGTCGGTCATGCTTGTGGACTGGGACGGCTACCCCCTCAACCGCAACAACTACCGGGTCTACTTTCGCCCGGACGACGGCCGCGCCGTCTTCATGCCGCACGGCATGGACCAGTTGTTTCAGCGGTCCTACCTCGATCTCGACGTGAGCTGGACGGGCAGTGTCGCCTGGGCTCTGTTCGATATTCCCGCCGCCCAAACGCTCTACGAGGCCCGCTGCCGCGAACTCTTCACCAACGTCTTCCAGTTCGACCGCATCACCAACAGCATCGCTCGAGCCTGCGCCGTCCTCCAGCCCGTCCAGCCGGACATAAGGCAACGCGCCCAGGACCTCGAGGATCAGATTTACAGCCGGTTCCGCGTTCTGCGCCGCGACGCCATCCTCAAACGGCCGCCACCCCGCAAGCCTTGACGTCGATCACATCGCGCAAGGCCATCCGGCTGCACTTCACCCCTTGCGACCGCGCGCTTTCTGGAGTACATGCTCCGTCATGGACGCCAAGGAAGCCCTGATCGCTCTGAACATGGTCGAGCATGTCGGTCCGGTCCGCTTACGTCAATTGCTGGATCACCTGGGTGACGCCCCCTCGATCCTGAAAGC
>DAOOQY010000815.1:0-2648 GCA_035389025.1 Verrucomicrobiota bacterium | reverse complement strand
ACCAGGGATGGGCCGCCACCGCCAATGGCCTGAACCGGTTCGCCGACCCATCGAGACCCGACGAGGTCGGCTTCGACGAAGCCAGCGACGACGACATCGACCAGTGGTACTCGGTTTACGGGAAGAGCTTCGACGCCGGCACGTTCACCCTGCTTCAGGCGGACAACGGCGGTCGCAACATGTACGGCGTGGTCATTGTGCCCGAGCCAACCGCGCTCGTGCTGCTGAGTCTGGGCGCTTTCGGACTCGTGACCGCCCGTCGACGTCCAGTGCATCTGTAGGTTGTCGGTGGGAATGGAGGTTGCGCCGCGTGGGGGCACGCGGCCTACAGCGGGGGGTCTCCATCCGTTGTCGGCCCGGTGCCCTCACCGGGCGACAGAATGCCAACAACCATCAGATGCACCGGTGGCCGTCACCCGTAGGCCCTCCCCGCCGCCCGTTCCGCGCGGCGAGGCGTCTGCCACTCAGAACAGTTGCCGAAACGCGAAGGTTGCCAGGTCCAACCTTCGCGTTTTCGTTTGAGCCATGCAGCGGCCTCCGGCTAAATCATGCCCATGCACACCAGATCGGATGAACAGTCGCAGCCAACCGGTCGCAGACGGGTGCGCCGCGCGCTCCGCTGGGTCTGGCGGGTGGGCTTGTTGCTCGTCGTGCTTGTCACTGTGGTCATCGTCTACTGGTTTCGCACCGCGTTCTACAATGCATTCATTCGATTTCCCGAGGAGGAAGCCAACCGGGCCTCCCTGCGCGTGATGCGCGTTCCGGTTCCCCCTCTGACCAACTGGACCGAGTACCGCGGTGTGGTGCACAGCCACTCGGAGTTCTCTCACGATTGCGAGGTCTCCTTCCCGGCGATTCTCGAGGCGCTTAAAGAAACCGGGTCGGACTTCATTTGCATGAGCGACCATTGTGACAATGGAAAAGCCGACTTCGGACGACAATGGCGCGGGTTGCGGGAAGGCAAGCTGTTCATCCCCGGTTTCGAGATGAAGGAGGGCCTCATGCCCTTTGGCGCCGCCTCGAACATCGTGCTCGACAACGCCTGGGAAAGCGATCGAATCGCCCAAACAGCACTGGCCAACGGCGGCGTGCTCTTCTATGCCCATCCCGAGGAACCGCGCGACTGGAATCGCCCGGAACTCACCGGCATGGAAATCTACAACACGCACGCCGATTTCAAGGACGAGGAACAGGCTCTGCTTCGGATTCTGCCGGACTTGCTCCTGAACCAGAAGCGGCATCCCGACCTCGTCTTCCGGCTGATGTTCGATCGGCCGGTCGAGAACCTCCGCCGATGGGATGACCTCAACCGCACCCGCACTCTGACTGGCATCGCGGGCAATGACTGCCACCAGAACACCGGCGTGCGCGGCATCTCGACGCCGGAGGGCACTCTGCGCATCGAGGACACCAGCCCGCGAACGCTTCGCGATGTGCGCTTGAACTTCCTCACGCGCTGGCTGCTGCGCCTCTTCTTCGGTCCGCTCGAACCCGGCCGTATCCTCTGCCACGTCCAGATCGATCCCTACGCCCGCATGGCGCGGCACGTCGGCACGCACGTTCTGGCCCGGGAACTGACCGAGACGGCGATTCTCGATGCGCTGCGGGCTGGACGCGCCTTTGTCGGCTTCGACATGCTGGCGGACAGCGCGGGCTGTCAATGGCTGGCCCAGGGCAAATCAGGACAGGCGGTCATGGGCGAAACGCTCGACTACACATCAGACATCCGTCTGGTGGCGCGCTCTCCCCTGCCCTGCCGGTTCACTGTGATCAGAGACGGTGAGCCCGTTCTCCAAAAGGAGGGCCGGTCCATCGAGTGGACTCCGCCCGGCCCTGGCAAGTACCGCGTCGAAGCCGAACTTTGGATTCGCGGCGAATGGGTCGCCTGGGTCTACGCCAATCCAATCGCGCTGCGCTGAAGGTTGCTCTCCCGCGGCCGCGCATACGAGTCAACCTAAGCCGGTTGAGCGGAGGGAGGTCGACAGAGCGGTGATGAATTGCGGCACTGCGTCGTCGGGGTGACTGGAGGGTGGCCGTCCTCGGCCACAGCAATGACGGAATGCACCATGATGTGGGCGAGACCGACGAGTGCGGTTGCTCGGACACCGCTGCGCCCGAGGACGGGCGCACTCCGTTTTGCGGCCGATCACCCGCAACGCCTCTCTCAACTCAGATACGCTGCGCCCGAGGACGGGCGCACTCCGTTTTGCGACCTCGGCGCCGAGCTGAGCATGGACGGCTCGCACGGAAAAAAAGCGCCGGCGTGTTGGATCACGCCGGCGTTGTTGCAGATTTCGTTTGGCGGCCCCAGACCTCACCAATCGACCGTGACCGGGGCGCTCGTGACCGGGGCCTTGGTGTTGTCCGTCACATCGGTTGCCGTCACCGTGAAGCTGCCGACGTCGTTGAATGTGACGCTGAATGTGGTTGAGCCGCCGGCCAAGGTCTTGTTCGCCGGGAGTGTGGCGGTGGGCTCTGTGGTGGTGATGCTGATCATGTCGGTCGTAATCGTGGCAAGGTTCCAATCGTCATCCACCGCGTTCACGATGACATCGAACGCCGTGCCGGCCACCTGCGGAAGGGGCGTCCCTGTTTTGCCGGTGGGCGTGCCCGGCGCGGCCGTCTCACCCGGCAGCAGGATTTGCAGC
>DAOOQY010000814.1:0-2651 GCA_035389025.1 Verrucomicrobiota bacterium | reverse complement strand
GGATTCATTGGTGTCCAGTTTGAACTGGATGATGATTTCATTACGGCTATTTCGACGTGACGATGGCGGCGGAAGCCGGCGGTGTGCTACACGGGTGGGCGTACAATTCGATTCCGAACGCTCCGATTTTCGCCAGCCCGGTGCCGGAGCCTTCGACTTGGGCACTGCTGAGTTTGAGTGCCGTTCTCTTTTGGTGGTATGGAAGACAAAAACGAAGGGGCTAACAAGATCACTGGTCGTGCCGAGCAAAGCCCGGGACGACGGAACAGGGGTGACACCCCTTGAAACTCGTCAATGTTACCCAGTGGGTGCGTCGGCGGAAGCCGGCCAATCCCACCCGGCCCAAGGCTAGCCACCGGGCCGGTAGCTGAACCGAAGTGCGATCGCCGAGAGGCGGTGTGCGAAGCAGAGGTAAGGCGAGGGCGCAGGCCGCGGAATTGAACCCCGAAAAATGTATAGTGGTGGTCAAAGGATAAGTCCGGGCAACCGGACCGAAAGCCGACGGGATCCAGTGTCCGGAAGGCATCAGTCCTGGCCGCGACAAGGCGAGCGGACGGGACACCACCGGGGTCTAAGAGCGGGGCATGCGTTCAGAGGGGTAATCCGGGAACTCGGGAGAACCTCCCGTCTCCTTGGGAGAGCACGCCGGAGTACGGGTGACCGGCACAAACAACATCCGGGCGTCTGCCGCTGGATGCGGGCGGTGAACGAGCCAAACCCGGCACGAGCCGGGAGGGACACGAAACCCAGCGCGTCAACCCAAGGTACCGGTCGGGAGCCAAAAGCGAACCAGCCGGGACGGACGAAGGTAGTCGTAGCAACGCACAGTACCGCAGGCCCAGGAGCCGCAAGGCGACTGGACCGGAAGCGTGGGGAACTGAGGCCCAAGGGACCCACGATCAAGGCCGCGAGGCGGCGGGAAGGCGAAGCCGGGCATGACCTCTGGGCGAGGGAAATACAGGAGTGACTTTGAGCGCACCAACTGTATCAACGCGACTCGCACAGATTGCGGAACAGTCAAAACGGGAGCCGGGAATGGTGTTTACCACCCTGGCTCATCACATGGACGAAGCCTTCCTCACGGAAGCCCTTCACCAACTGCGGAAAGACGCCGCGGCCGGCATTGATGAAATGACGGTAGCGGAATACCACCAGAACCTGAAGGAAAACATTGCTGACTTGCATCGACGGCTGGTGAACCGGAAATACCGAGCCCAACCGGCGAGGCGGGTGTGGATTCCCAAGAGTGATGGCAGCCAGCGACCGCTGGCCATCCTGGTGCTGGAAGATAAAATCGTGCAACGAGCGGTAGCGATGCTGCTGGAAGCGATCTACGAGCCGTATTTCCATACGTTCTCGCATGGCTTTCGGCGCGGGCATAGCGCGCACGGGGCCTTGAGTTATCTGCGGGACCAGTGTCTGAGGCTGGGTATCAATTGGATTATTGATGCCGACATTGCCAAGTTCTTCGACACGATCGAACCCTTGCACCTTCGCACGATCCTCCAGAAACGCGTCAACGACGGAGCCATCCTGAGACTAATCGGGATGTGGCTTCACGTGGGCGTGCTGGAGGAAGGGAAGGTAGTAAGGAGTGAGACGGGCACCCCGCAAGGGGGAGTGATTTCGCCCATCCTGGCCAATATCTTCCTGCACACGGTGCTGGATGAGTGGTTCGAGGCGACCGTGCGACCGCGCATGGGCGGGAACTGCTTTCTGGTGCGGTTTGCGGATGATTTTGTCATGGGTACAGCGATCAAGACAGACGCGGAGAAAGTGTTTCGGGTGCTGCCGAAGCGGTTCGAGCGGTTTGGGCTGAAAATCCATCCGGAGAAAAGCCGGCTGGTGCAATTCAGTCGGCCGTTTGGACGCAAGGGTAAAGGGCCTGGGACGTTCGCGTTCCTTGGGTTCGACCACTATTGGGGCAAAACCCTGAACGGGGGTTGGACCATCAAGCGCAAGACCCAAGGGAAACGGCTCCGCCGGTTCCTGAGCGGAATCCACGAATGGTGCCACAAGAACCGACACTTGGACATCGTGGAGCAATACCAGACCTTGAAGAGCAAGCTGCGCGGGCACTATCAGTATTACGGTGTGCGCGGCAACTTTAAGATGCTGGAAGTTGCTTTTGAACATACCGAAAGGGTGTGGAAGCGGTGGTTGAGTCGTCGGAGTTCCAAGCACCGGCTGAACTGGGAGCAATGGATGGTGCGGTGGCAGGCGATTTGCCCGCTGCCGAAACCGAGGATCGTGCATGCGTTTTGAGTCTGGGCAGCAACGCGTCATGCGCTTGGGCTGGGAACGGCCCGGGTCACCGGTCGAAAGGCCGGTGCTGACGAACCGTATGAGCGAATCGTTCACGTACGGGTCTGTGGGGGGCGCCGGGGGTAACCCCGGTCCCTACCCGGCAGCGAACAGCCGCCCCGCTTCGCAGTTCGAGAGTCGCGGGCTTCGGCGGGGCGCTTTGGTTCACGGAGGTCGCGGGCGTTATCACGGCGGGGCGGCTGTCGCTCAGTTCGGTCGTTAGGCAGGGTAACCCGACACTATGGAGACCCAGATATGAACAAAACACTTAAGATTGTTGTGGCCTTTTTACTTGGCTTGTTCTCCTTCGCCCTATTTATGTTCCTTGCTGAGACGGTTAGAGGCCT
>DAOOQY010000813.1:0-2659 GCA_035389025.1 Verrucomicrobiota bacterium | reverse complement strand
CAGCGCCACCACGATGAAGCCCACGAACGCGGGCGTCATCCCGAAGACCTCCGCCGCTTTCTGCACCGACTCGACGAAGACTTCGCTCACTAGCGCCACCAGCACGGTCACGCCCCCCAACGTGACCAAAGCCAGACCCAACGGCCAGGACAACTCCTCGCTCTCTCCCCCTTCCACGCTGGCGAACAGTTCCCGGTGGGTCTTGAGTGAGAACACCATGCCCAGCCCATACGACACGATAAGCAGGAACGCCAAACCGACACTCAACGTCTGTGTGAACCTTGCCCCGGGGGCGGAGTCAGCCTGGGAGACGGCCGAGGGAATCAACAGCGCGATCGTGGCCACGAAGAGCAGCCCCGCCTGCATGCGGGCTCCAGTACGGTTGTATTCCTGCAGGTGGTGCTTCAGGCCGCCCAGGAGGAACGATGCGCCCAGCATGAACAGGGTGTTGGTGACAATGGCGCCGGCGATCGAGGCTTTCACCAGCAAATACTCCCCCGCGCGCAACGCCGCCAGCGCGATGACCAGTTCGGTCAGGTTGCCCAACGTTGCGTTGAGCAGCCCGCCAACAGCATCGCCTGTCTTGGCCGCCACTGACTCGGTCGCATGACTGAGGAGCGCAGCCAGAGGCACGATGGCCAGGACCGAGAGCACGAAAAGCAGAGTGTGCGCTTCAGGCTTGAGTCGCTGCGCGGCGAAAACCAGCGGCACAAACGCCAATAGCCAGAGGAGGGGGTTGTGACGGATTGTTTTGAGCAGGTGGGACATAAGGCTCGGTTTCCTTTTGCCGGAAGTAGTCAGTGAGGACGGAGTTGACCTGGAATTCCTTCTCGCCCGAGTCAAGTGGTCACTTGTCAAGACTGTGTGGCCCGATGGCTTCTCCGGGAAGCTCCGCCCGCCCACTGTCCTCCCCAATGAAGGCGTCTACGGCGTCCGCGACAGTGGTGAATCGGTTCACGCCGCCCAAACGCGCGTCCACCCCTTCCGCGCGCAGTCGGTCACGCACCGAAGAGCGTGCCTCGACCACTTGCAGGCGGACTCCGGCCGTTTCGAGTTCGGCGGCCATCCCCGCGAGTGTGTGAGCACTCTGCATGTCCAAATACGGGGCGGCCGAAAGGTCCAACACCGCCAGTCGGGGTGGGGTGGCTTGGGAACGGACGCGTTCCTGGATGGTGTCGCACACATGCTCGATGTTGAAATACATGAGACTGGCCTCCGGTCGGAACACCAGGACGCCGGGAATCGGTTCGTTGTCCGGATGCCGCTCGCGGTCCGAGAACCGCCGCGTGCCCGGAATGCGTCCGAGCAGCGCCACGCTGGGCCGGGACGCGCGTCGAATCAGCAGCACCAAGGAAATGATCGCGCCGATTAACACGCCCTTGAGCAAGCCGAAGCACAAGACCCCAAGCAACGCCGCGCTTGCCACGATGTACTCGGTCCGATTGGTCCGCTTGAGATGTCTGAGAGCGGAGACTTGGAACAAGCCGGTGACCGCCACCAACACAATCGCCGCCAAGACCGGCTGAGGCAGATACCGCAGCAGGCCCGAAAGAAACAGCACCACCAGCAGCATCACGAGCGACGCGAACAAGCCCGAAAGAGGGGTGCGCGCGCCGCCGCTCTCGTTCACGAGCGATTGCGACATGCCGCCGCTCACAGGAAACCCTCGGCCTAACGCGGTTGCCAGGTTCGCTGCGGCCAACGCCAGAAACTCCCGGTTGGCGTCCAACCGTCCGCCGTGCTTGGCCGCGAACATGCGGCCGATGGCGGCCGTTTCCACGGCGCCAAGGAGAAAGCACGCCAGGGCCAACGGCAGAAGACTATTCAAGTCCCGCCACGCAGAGGCCGGGTTGCCCCAGTCTAACGCGTGGGGCAGTCCGAGTTGCGGCAGGCCCTGGGGCACCTCGCCCAGCAGCGACACCCCACGGTCGCCCAAGTCCGTGCAAGCGGACGCAAGGATGCTCCCGATGACCACAAACAAGGCTACGGGGCGGTTCTTGAGATACACCTTCCCCAATACCAGCAGCGCCAGTGCGGCGAGTCCAAGGCCCAGCGAAGCGGCGTTGGTTTCATCGATGTGCGAGAGGAAGCTGCCGGCTCGCTCCCAGAAACTGCCGTGACCACCTTTGAACCCAAAGAGCTTCGGCAACTGCGTACTCACCAGGAACAACGCCACACCGCACTTGAACCCGACCATCACGCTCTCGGAGATGAAGTTGACGATCGAACCCGCCTTGGCCAGCCACGCGACGAAAGCGATGAGCGCGACGAGGAACGCTGTGCCCTCGGCGAGGGCGCGGAAGCGCGCCGGGTCGCCGCCGGCCAACTCTCCCAGCGATGCCCCCACCAACAGCGAGATGGCCGAGGTGACCGTGATCGCCGTGTGGCGCGAGCTGCAGAACAACCAGAAAACCAGGCCGGAGCAGAGGCAGGCATACAGACCTGCCTGCGGTGGCAGGTTGGCCAACGAAGCATCCGCGATGCCGGCGGGCAGCAGATACGCGGCCAGCGTGAGGCCGGCCACGACATCGCCCCGCAGCCAGTTCTTGTCATAGGTGCGGAGCCATGCGACGGCTGGGAGTGGGATCGGCATCAGGCGGGTGGTTAGGGTCTGTGCAAAAACTAATTCCGGTTTTGCTGGAGGGGATTTGGCTCGCTG
>DAOOQY010000812.1:0-2662 GCA_035389025.1 Verrucomicrobiota bacterium | reverse complement strand
GCTTCCGGCGACCTTCTCGGCCAAAGCCACGGCGGCATCATTGGCCGACTTCACCATCAACGCATAGAGCATTTCGTCCACGGTAAATGCTTCCCCCTGCGCGAGCCATACTTGCGAACCGCCCGTCGCGGCCGCCTTCGCGCTCACGGGAACCTTGTCCTCAAACGAGAGCTGCCCTTGCTCGATCCGCTCGAGGATGATGAGCAAATCCATCAGCTTCAGCACGCTCGCGGGGTAACCCTCGACGTCCGCCCGATCTTCGAACAGCACCCGCTTCGCGCCCACGTCCACAAGGATCGCGCCCACATACGGATCGCGCGGAATCGACCGGGCGGGCGCAGGCCTTGAGGCCGGTTTTCCGGAAGGCTTGGCCGTCGCGCCGCCGGGCGCAGTCGCGCCGAGAATCGGGGACGAATCCAGGAATAACCACGCTGCGCACAATGCCGCGAGGCCGATACGAGTCCCAATGCGTCCTAAAAACGAAACTTCACTTCCCATGATCACATCTCCAAATCCGCCCGCAGGGTGGTCAAACCCCAGGCCGGGACGGTCACGCCGCCTTCGAGCTTCCGCAGCGGTCGCTCACTCGGGTCGCTCTGCCAGAGCTGCCGCGCCGAGAAGCCGTTCCATCCGATCTCGGTCTGCGCCTCGCGTCCGGAGGCGCCCCAGAGGCGGAAAATGATCGCCTGGCCGTCATCGCTCGGCTTGACGCCGGTCACCAGCAGCTCCGGCGAACTCAGTTGGAATCGCGGCGCGCCGACGGGCTTGGGCCCGCGCGCCACAGTCGGGAGCAAGGGCTGGCTCGCGGCGATGGCGATCCGCGACGCAGTCAACGGATCGTAGCCGCGGTGCGGGCGGAGGACGAACCGGAACACGTGCGGACCTTCCTGGCAGGCCCGGTAGTTCGTCCCCCAATGGTTGTTCATGGCCCAAGCGTAGAGTTTCTGAGTCGGGCCGACCCTCTTCCGCCACACCTCGGGGTTGGACTGGGAGTTGAGCAGGTTCGCCGACAGTTCGCCGACCTGCACCAGCGGCGCATCGAGCGTGACCCAGGTGACGCCGAACTGATCGTTCGCCACGTCCGCCCAACGGTTCACGCTGAACCAGTTCTTGCAGGCGCTTGGGACCTGATCGAGATCGGGGCGGATGACGCCATAAGACACCTCGAGACGCATCTGGCCATCGGGCACAGCAAAGGGGAAACCGAAATTCACGCTCTCCTTGCCCTCCGCCGCGTGGTAGCTCGATGCGAGGAGGCGGCTCTTGTCGAGCGTGTTGACGATCTCGACAGCCTCCCCGCCGGCAACGAGCCGGATTTCGCGTTCGAGGCGATGGCAGCCCGGCGCATCGGACGCAATCAGGAGCGATGCGACAAGCGGACCCGTCTCGCGCGCGCGGATCGTGACCGGCCCGTTGCGCCTGGCATCGGACGGCTTGTCCCCGTTGAAGTAGAGATACTCGTTGAGCGCCTGCCCATCGGCGGCGTCGGCAAGATTGGCATCGAGACCCGCCAGACGCAGTTCGACAATCCCGCCGGTCCGCTCGTCCACACGCAGGCTGATGATCCCGTTCTCGATCGTTGCGGCTCGGACATTGACCGTTCCACCGGCGTGCGGGGCGCCTGAGGCAAGCTTGTAACGCCGCGCCGCAAACGGCGGCACGTCTCGGGCGAGAAGGACCAGTTCGCCGCTGCGCAACCGCTGCGATGCCACGGGCTGGTCCGAGTCGTCTGTGACGCGGTCTTTGCCCTCCGAAAGGAACTTGGGCACCACGACCAGTTCCGTGCGCGGCCATGACGTGGTATTGAAGATGTCCACAGCCGCGCTTTGCGCCGGGCCGGACGACTGGGCGAGTGCGCGGCTGAGGAGGTCGCGCGACTGGAGATCGGCGCTGACAGCATAGGATTGCTTGACGGCCCATTGCTCGCGGGTCTCGCGGCGGAACGGTTCACTGACGCTGCACCAGGCGCCCCATGTGTGTTCGGAGTAGAGCAAGACGTTGCGCCAGGCATCCTCGAACGCGTCAACCGGATACTCCCGGGGATTGAGCATCGCCCAGAGGGCCTCGGCCTGGGTCACACGGTCCGAACTCGCCCGATTCATCGCCGTCTCGAGTGCCGACGACCCGGCGCCATCTTCCCAGTAGGGCGTCCAGTCGCCCGCCACCTGCTCGAGCTCCGCCCCGTGCCGCTCCTCGAAGGCGCGGAAGGCCGCGCCGGTCGAGCTGATGACGAATTGGGGCGAGGCATGTGTCTCGTTCCAATCCCTGATGAACTCGCAGATCGCAGGGTCGGGGGTGGCGTTGTCGCCCACGCCGCTCCAGCGCACGTAGGCGATCTCATAGGGATACGCCCGCTGCGCCAGGCCATCGCAGAAATCCTCGACCAGGCGCGCCGACATCGCGTGGTAACGGTGCGACATCGCGTAACCCCAGAACGGAATCCAGACCAGCACCTTGCTCCGCCCGTCCGGCCCGACCCAGTAAAACGGCTTGTTCTCCCACTGCACCAGGATGTCCCCGATGCGATCGAAATAGTTCGGCGCCACGCTGAAATACCGGATGCCGGCCTCGGCCATTGCGCTCACGGTCCCCCACGAATAGCCCGGCACATCGCTGATCATCGCCGCGTCCACAGGCACGCCTGTCTCGGTCCCCAGGCGCG
>DAOOQY010000811.1:0-2667 GCA_035389025.1 Verrucomicrobiota bacterium | reverse complement strand
AAGTGACGCCTTGGTCGTTGGTGTCCAATCTGCTTGAGGAAGTCAAGGTCGCGACCGCCAAACAGACGGCCAGCGGGTGGGAGCAAGGCCAACTGTACTTCGGCTTGGGGATCGGCGCGGGGGCGGAGGGCGAGATCGGCCAGGTGTCGACCGACGGGACAGGTGTGACGCTGAACTGGGCGGATCTGCCGCTACCGCCGGGAGAGTTCTTCCGTGGAAGCCTTGCTTTCGATCAAACCGGGATTCTCGGCGGGGACCTGATCGCGGTCACTGGTGGGCCCGACGAGCAGGGCGGGGCACGCCAGGTCTGGCGGGTCGACTCGGCTGGAGCACCGACGCTCATTGCGTCGATTGGAACCGGCCACTTGGAAGGCGTGGTGGTCTTGCCAAACGATCCGGTGTGGGGAGTGTGGGCGGGAAAGGTTCTCACCGGCGACGAGTACGACGGAGTCATCTACGCCATCGACACGAGCGGCACGGCGACGCCGTATTCCCTGGGGATTTATCCTGAGGATTTCGATCTGATCCCGCCTGACCAGGACCTCTACTGCACAGATTCTGGCGGCGCCATCTTAAAAATCCCGAGAGCCTGCTTCGCCGACTACGTCGGCCAGTTGCTGATCACGCAGGCGGGGGAGCACATGCAGCCGGCTGCTTTGTATGTCGTGCGGTGGCACGGCGGGCCAGTGGTGAGCGTGCGGAGCCCGTATCCGAGCGGCTTTTCAGGCCACTTCGAGCAAGTCACGTTCGCGCCGGTCAGCCTGCCACCTCTTCCTTAACAACCTATGAGACCTGCCTTCTTGCTTCTGCTGGCGCACTGGCTTCTCGGTTGCATAGCCGTGTTGAGTCAAGACGTGTTTGTTTACGATCAACAATCCTCGACTACCGACTGGCCGCCGTCCTGTGGGGGCGTGTTTTCACCTGGGGACCCACCTGGCCACGGACAGTCGTTCACGCCGTCTCTGTCAGCGGTCGGTTTCATCCGGCTGAAGCTCGCGGACGGCGTTCGCGGAAACAGCACTGGTGCGATTATGCAGATCGACCTGCGTTCGGACTCGATCACCGGACCACCTCTGGGCACCAGCTTGCCCGTCGAGATGGCTGATGGCTTTGCCGGAACAGCGGATTTTCTATTCGCACCAGACATCTCTGTGACGCCTCAGGTCATGTACTATTTCGAGCCCCGAGTTCTTTTCGGCGATACTTGGTGTGTGGATGTTATGGAGGATGTTTACAATCATCCTCGCGGCACATGGATCGCCATGGGCAGACCCGACGTCAGTGTGGATTGCTGGTTCCAGGAGGGCATCATCATTCCGGAGCCGTCGGAAATGGCGTTGCTGCTTTGCGGTCTGGGTGCGATCCTCCTGGGTCGGCGGCGTTTCTAGAATCACCCCCTCGGCGCTCCCGATGCATCACCTGATGCCACGCGCCCGCAAACTCACTTCGCGCCGATTTGTCAACTATTTCGATGCGACCCCATTGCCCCTCTGTCCCGATGCATCACCTAACACCACGCGCCCGCAACCCCAATCCGCGACGGCCTCGCGACACGCCAGACAGCCAAGACCGCGAGCACCGATATGTCAACTATTTAGATGCGACCCCATTGTGTGTTGCCCTGTCGATCTGAAGTTCCATGTCGCCCCACGGCTCGACACTCATGACGCCCGCCTGGCTGATGATTCGATCCGCCGTCAGGGTCTCGTAGACGGTCAGGTTCGGTGGTTGCTCCGTCAAAGGCAGGAGTGAGCGCCGACTCACGTCGGCGGCTACAAACCGGTTCATCGTCCTCGTGCGCATTAAACTGTCGAATGTCAACGTTTCCCATGAACCGGGTCTTGGGATCACATCGAGCCAACGGGGTCTCGACAGGCTCCTCGTCGTCTGCGACTGACACGGGCCAGCCGTCACCGGGCAGGCCCACGGACTAGAGCACTCTGCGGAGCCCCGGCAGTCGGTGTGCGATTTCGGCAGCCGCGAAGCTGGCACTGAGACCGAGGAGAGTGAGCAGGAGCGTCTTGGCGAACGGGCCGGCATCGAGCGGTCGGAGCAGCGGGGTCAACGCCACCAGCACAGGCGCGTGCAACACGTACACGCCGAACGATCGATCGGACAACCATCGGGCCACCCGGCCAGCCCAGGGGATTCGGCCGGCAAACAGAGCCAACATGCCCAACCCGAGGCCAAGGCCTGCCAGTTGCTCCCAGAGGGCGAGTCCAAAGGCGCGCCAATTGGCGCCCCCCTCGTAACGATACGGGCCGCTCTCCGGAGGCGGGCCTCCCACCGCCAGCAGCAGCACCAACAGGGCCGGTCCAGCAGCGACCCCCAGCCAACCCGCCACGCGCGCCCGCCGTGAATTCGCCAGCGCCTCGAGCCAGTTGTTGCGTCCGGCCGTCACGCCGACGACGAAGGCCGCGATATACTGCGGAAAGAAACAGAGCTGGAAGTTCAGGATGTCTGTCCCGATCGGCTGGACCAGCCGCACACCGAACGTGACCAGTCCAAGAACGATCCCGAAGATCAGCAGCCTCGATGGCCCCGGCGCCGCCGCACCGCCGTTGTCCGGCGCTCGGGAATACCGCGGATGCACCCACCGCCAGCCGGCGAGCACCGCGCTGAAGAGCAACAGGGCCAGCACGAACCAGAGCGGTCCGCTGCCGCGGA
>DAOOQY010000810.1:0-2669 GCA_035389025.1 Verrucomicrobiota bacterium | reverse complement strand
CAAATGGGTCACTTCTCATGAGCACACCCGGGTCAAATCTCGTGAGCGGCGACGCGAAAACCGGGTTTTCCGCGACAACGCCCCCCACCCACCACCCCAGGAATAACGCTCAGAACGGCTTCCAGCCGGAACGTTCCTTCGTCACGTTCCGGTTCGGTTTCCGGTTTACTCGGGATCTTGGGAGTCGGAGTCGACAGCGGCCGCCGGCTACAAGCCCAGGGCCCCTGCAGGGGGGAGGCCGGCCTTTCGCAGCCGCCGCTTAAACATTTGGTTATGGCGGCTCATCAGCACGTCCGATACAATGTCCTCTCCGGTTGAACCGTCGCTCTGGGCGTTGCGGGCGACGTGACGGAAAACATCACGGGAAACCGGACGAACCGGGTTCTACCGCGCACTTTACCCATACCGCCGCGGGATTGCGTCGGGACCACTCGGTTACACAGACGGTCAAGATCAACGAATACGGCTCCACGTTCACGTCGACACAGACACGGACGCTATGAAGACTTGTTGCCTGAACCTCGGCTTGCTCTTGCTACTTTAAGCCCCGGGCATCTTTGCGGCGGACACTGCCCCCTCCGTGCAGATCAGGGGAATTCTCAGCACGCCTGAGTCGACCAGCGCCATCCTCGAAATCCACTCGGGTGACTCACGGTTCCGGTACTCCGTGATCCTTCGCGAGGGAGAACGCGACATGGGCGTCGAAGTGGTCCGGATCGACGCCAGGGCGGGCCAGGTCACTCTCAAGCTGGGCGAGGAGGAATCAGTCCTGGCCTTGGCGCGGAATCCCGCCGAGGAGCAAGCAGGCATGCCGCCGCGCACGCTGGACCTAAAGACTGCTCCGCTCGAAGCCGTCCTCCACGTCTACCAGCGCCTCACCGACAAGACCGTGCTTCGCTCCCCGCTCCTGGCCACGTTTCCGCTCACCGTACGGACTGGCTTCGGCGCGGGAACGGCCCAGGCCATCGAAGTTTTGAACCAATCGCTGGCGCGGGAGGGCGTGGTCATGCGGCCGCATCGGGATAAGTTCATGCTGGCCCTGCCCACACGCCAGGCGGCAGAGTTGCCAGAGCTGCCCGCCCCGCAAAATGCCAGCGCGGGAGACCCTATCCCCGCTGGCCTCGTGACTCTCCTCAGTGCGCCCCTTGCCCATGTCATCCCGATTTACGAGGAACTCTCCGGCCGCACAGTTCTCCGCCCCACTGGCCTGCCGAAGCTAAGCTTCGATGTTCGAACCCAGACCGATTGCACCCGATCGGAGGTGGTTCACATCCTCGACCTTCTGTTCCGGCTAGGCGAACTCACCGCCCTCCAGGAGGGAGAGAAGTTCGTCTTCCTCCTGCCGACGTCCCAAACGTCCCGCTTGAAATCCATCACAGCCTTGCGTCCCGCCCCCAACCCTCCGCGGCCGTTCGCACTGGATCACTCGAACGGACCCAAGGCGCACATGGTCCGCCTTCAGGACGCTCCGTTGTCTCAGGCGCTTGAGTTCTATGGAAGTCTGGCTGGTTTGAAGCCGTTATCCCTGCCTCGCACCGTTCCCCAGGTGAGGCTCTCCCTTCACAACCAGACCGATCTCACGACGTCCGAAACGCTTTACGCGATCCAGGCGGTCGCGATGCTCAACGGCATCCAATTCGTCTCGCAAGGCGAGGGACAGGTCACTACGGTGGTATTCCCTCCGTCGGGCACCAACGCGCCATTCCAGATTCCAGAATGAACTCAGGTGCGGCGACGCCGGCCAGGTCATCGTGCCACCACCTGGTGTCGGTCCTGGCGGGAAGGACCGCGGCAATCGACGTCGTATTTGGAGACCATTAAAACCGCGGGCTGAGCGCTTACCGTAATTTTTTCCCTCCAGGGGCGTTGTACCCCTATATGGATGCGGCCCTGAACTTTCTGCGTACCAATGGCCACGAAGTGAAACCCGAGGACGTGGCCCGCTTGTCGCCGCTGGTTTACGACAACATCAATTTCCTGGGTCGATACTCCTTCGATTTGAACCAATCCGTGGCCCAAGGGGAGCTCCGCCCCCTACGGAGCCTCGATTCGGACGAACCACCGGTTCCTTAGCGTACGTTTCTGTTCCATTGCTACTCGAACCCCTTCTCCCACTGCCCCGGTGGGGCAGCAGTCATCGGTTGGCACTTTTTACGTGTTCCTGTTTTGCACCCCTGCATCAATGAACATGAATCCGCCAGAGGAATGCCTCGGTGCATGGATGGAGTCGCCTGCGAGTGTGCTTCCGAAGACTGAACTCGTTCCCGTCAAACGCTAAGTCCCATTTGATTCTGTTTTCGATCCAGTTGAGCGCCTCGCTGTCCCAACGATGCCAACGGTTGTTGTTCACGGCCACCGCAAGATAGACCGTGCGATTGTCCCATGCCTGAAAGAGGTTATCGTTCAGGTCATACTGTCGGTCTCGCGACTGCTCGATTGGCTGCATGTGCTCGTCATAAATGGAGAGGCGGACTCCGCGTGGCCAATCTATGGAGTTGGTAGGTGGTTTGAGGGGCATACGCATGCTAGTGTGCCTAACGTTCACCGGCCGCCGCCGACCGCGGGCACCGGCAGCAAACCCAGGGTACCGCCCAGATTGCTGCGAAAATATGCTGTCAAGTACCTCCGGCAGAGCCGGAGGCTTGCATCATGGGAGCCGGCTCAAAGCC
>DAOOQY010000809.1:0-2671 GCA_035389025.1 Verrucomicrobiota bacterium | reverse complement strand
CTTTGGATGGGAGGAAAGAGCGAGAGCACCGCCCTGAGCTTGTCGTGTTTCAGGTCGCGTTCCTGGGTCAGGTACATCACGGCCGTGATTGCGCCCAGTCCGAACGCCCCGTACGAGAGCATCACCAACGCGGCGTGCAGGCTCGTCATGGTGGGGATGAACTTCGGTACCGGATCGTGTGTGTCGAGTCCGGGCATGAGGGCGAAGACGCCGACGCAAAACAACACGGGGGCGGCGAATGCGCCGAGAAAACGAAGGCGCCGGACGAGTCCCATGACCAGGTACGCGGCCACGATGGTCCACATCGAGAACAGAGTGGCCTCGAAGAGGTTGTTGACCGGGCATCGGGACAGGGAGAAACCGCGTTTGATCATGGCGATGGTCTGGAGCCCCATCGCGGCCAGGAGCAGGATGTAGATGACGCGATTGTCTGTTCGAAAGCCTTTGCGCCAAAGCAGAATCGCGTAAAGGGTGCTGATGCCATACACACCCACGGCGACCGCGAACAGGTTTCGATCCGTAAAGCCGAACACAGGCTCAGGGTAAACCGGTGCGCAATGCCTGCAAGCTTCGAGAGGTCCGATCCAAAGCGCGTGACTTGAGCGCTGATCGGAGGTTGAATCGGGGTGTGAGTACACATTGTCTCTCGCGGCGTGAATGGATCGGGGCGGTCAGCTTGGCAACTGTTGCCGCGTCTCCGCTGTCGGCCCTGGCCGGTGGACGCCGGACGGCGCGGCGCTTTCACGTCTGCCTCTCGCCGGTGATTGTCGAGAGCGATCCGGATTTGCTGGCAACCGTACGCCAGGCCGGTGTCGAGGTTGTGTGGCTGGCCGGGTACTTCTACGGCCACCGGCCATACGCGGACGATTTGATCCGCCGTGCCCGCGCGCGGCTCGAGAGGGCCGGCTTGGAGTCCGAACTGATCACCGTTCCCCTCGGTCATCCGGGCGATTCCCTGGGCGCGCGGGACGGCGAATTTCCGCTGACGCCGCCACGGCATTGGCAGACCGGGCAGCGCCCCGACGGGCCGAGTTACGCCGGCACGTCCCTGCACGCCCCCGCAACGGAGGAGAACGCGGCTGCGCTGCGGCGTCTGAGGACCTTCGGTTTTCGCCGGGCATTTGTGGATGACGATTTCCGGCTGGCGCGGAGTCCGGGTGAGATTGGCGGCTGCTTTTGCGCGGGGCATCGCGAGCGGTTCCTGCGCCTGTCGGGCTGCGGACCGGGGGGCTGGGCCGAGTTGCTCGAGGATGTTCGCGACCGGCGAATGACGCGGCTGCTGCGGACGTGGCTCGACTTCACGTGCGACGAATTGACGGCGTCATTTCGGGCGCAGGATCGGGCCTTTGGAGGCGATCTCGGCATTATGGCGATGTACCTCGGCGCCGAGAAGGCAGGCATCCGGCTGGGCGACTATCGCCGTGCGCTTTTTCGGGTGGGGGAATTGATGTTCGACGACGGTTCCTTTGCGCCTGTGAAGGGCAAGACCGATGAACTGTTCAGCGCCTTGTTTCATCGGCGGTTCGCGAGCCCGGACCGTGCGTTCAGTGAGACAACCGCCTATCCCGCCAACCGTCTTTCCGCGTCGAACATGGGGGCCAAGCTCGTGATTTCGACTCTTGCGGACGTGCGGCAGACGATGTTCATGAGCGGTCTGACGCCGTTCCCGCGCGAACACTGGGCCGTGCTTGGTCCGGCGATGCGCGGACAGGGCCGGCTGCACGAGGAGGTGGCCGGGCATCGACCGGAGGGCCCATTCAAGCACTTCTGGGGTGAGGCGCAGCGTCTGGTGGGGGACGACCAGCCGTTCAGCCTGTGGCTTGCGGCGGGTGTGCCATTCGAGGTGGTGAACAAACCGCCTTCGGACGGATGGACATTTCTTTCGGACTTCGACGCGCGCGAATGTGTTGGGAGGGGGGAGGCGGGGAGGGGAACGCGGCTTGTGTGCCGTGCGAGTGTATCGAGACGTCCTGATGGCGCCGAGGTGGTGGCCGAGTCGCTCTCCGAGTTGTTTGCATTCAAGAATCGAATCCGAGGCGCGCTCGGGCGCGTCCCGCACGTTGCCGAAGCCGAGCCGGCTGTTTGCGCCTGGTACCCCACGGCTGGGAAGGTCGTCGTTTGGAACCTTGCGGAGGAGCCACGGACGCTGACGCTCGTGCATGGTGCGCGCCGGCGCGAGGTCCGGCTGGGAGGACTCGAGGCGGCGTCTATGGACGTGTAACCAGGTTCTCCTCCTCGGCGAGGGACTGGACGATCATGTCGACGGTTCTCTCGATCGCGCCG
Source organism: Verrucomicrobiota bacterium (assembly GCA_035389025.1). Lineage (GTDB taxonomy): Bacteria > Verrucomicrobiota > Verrucomicrobiia > Limisphaerales > J093 > MWFF01. The sequence continues at coordinate 388 of DAOOQY010000809.1, read as the reverse complement.
GTGTTGGCTTTGACCACGGCGATGGCGTTGCGTCCCAACTCCGCGCGGGCGGCGGGGTCCGCCAGCAACTGATCGAGCGTTTGTTCGAGTTCGGCAGCGTCCCGAACCTGCCGGGCGCCTCCGTTGCTGACGAAGCTTGCGGCGATCGCCGCGAAGTTCTGCATGTTGGGGCCGAACACCATGGCCTTGCCGAGCGCGCCCGGCTCGACGGGGTTTTGTCCGCCTTCGGCGGTGAGGCTTTTGCCGACAAAGATGACGGTGGCCGTTTCGTAGAAGTCCTTGAGCTCGCCGGTTGTGTTCACCAGAAGGCATTCGAGGCTGCGCGCGGCCAGTTGGGTCGAGCCGGTTACCTCGCGTCGGTAGATGAACTTGATGCCGCGGGCTTCGA
>DAOOQY010000808.1:0-2686 GCA_035389025.1 Verrucomicrobiota bacterium | reverse complement strand
CTGTCAAACTCTGGGAGTCTCCCCGGCAGAGCCGGGGGGTTTCCCGTTGGACTAACGCCTCTCCCCTCGGTTCCGACCGTCTGAGGCCTCGAACTCGCGTGTTCGGGTCCGGATGAAGTAACGGGGGGCCGACGTCGATACCCCCCCACGATGTTGGTCATGGGGTTTAGGGAGCAACGGAACACAAAACCCCGTTAAGCAACTGCATCAGCGGGGCCGACCGAATGGTCTGACGTGTGGAAAGCAGCAACTGGCGCGGTGCCGGGCGTATGAGCGGTTGCGCAAACGGGGGTCTTAGCAACGGCTTCGGAATAGAGAGCGGCACACGAGACCACAAGGATGACGACGAGACGATGGAACCGGAGTTGCATGGGGTGGATTCTGTTCAGCGACGGACCACCCGGTAGAACCGGGTGGCACCCGTCGCGTTGGCGTGCGTGTAGGTGGTCGTCGGTCCCGCCGCGGTCACGTCCGCGCCAACGGAGGTCCAGGACAACCCGAGCGTCGTCACGGATTCGACCCCATAAGCAACGCCAGACTCGGATTCCCAGGTGATGGTCACGTTGCCTGAAGTCATGTCGTGCCGAATCTGCGTGATGGCGAAGTCCAGGCTGGGCGGAGGACCGGCAGTCAACCGGACTTCGTCGATCCAATACCCTGGCGTGCCCTGTCCCACGAAGATCAAGATCACGGGCGGCGCCGCGCCTCCTCCACCACCGCCGGCAAAGCCCGTCAGTCCCGTTGCCTGTCGGCTGAAGGTGTCCGCGTTGTTCTCCGAGAGGGCGAGGTCGTAGGTTGGGTTTTCGCCTCCCCAGTTGGAAGCGCTCAGGCGGAATCGATACACATTGCGCGTGTCTTCCGGGTCGCTGATGCCCCCGTCGCCTGTGGCGTCCAGCGAGGGTTCGAGACTGCCCAAGCCGAGGTCGCCACTCCAGATTCCCGCGTTCATCACATTGAACTGGCCGGCTTGGTACCGCAGGTAGAAGAACGGATTGTTCGCGTCGAAACCCGGATACGTTTTAAGCCACACGAGCAACGCCTGGCCCTCGGTCTCCTGGACCGCGAGACGGAACTCGAGTTGGAAGGTTTCCGGCGCCACCAGGTTCGTCCGTCCCAGTAGCGCGTCGGAATAGAGCGCCGCCGCCTTAGTCGATCCCGTCACGAGGCCGGGCACTTCGAGCACGAATCCCGTCTGGGCCCAATCGGCGAAGGTATCCGCCATTTCAAATCCCGGGTTGGTCAACAACTCATCACCGCTGTGGAAATAGCGCGCCTCGAGGGTCGTCGGCAGGATCGGTTCGCTCGGATCGTCGCTGTGCAGTTCCAGGCTGGCCACAAAGTCGCCTGACCGCGACTGCGGGTGGAACGCCACCTGGACCACTCCCGTCGCCCCCGGCGCGATGCTCAACGGAAGCGGCGTGACGATCGTGTAATTGGCCGCGTCCGGTCCGGTGATCGTGGTTTGGGGCTGGAGGGTCAGAGACTTCGAGGCCCCACTGTTCCTTATGCTGACTCGGCCCGTGACGGGTAGGGGGACGTCGAGGGGCTGCTTGCCAAACGGGTTTTCAGTCAGCACCACCAGGTTCGGATCGTCCGTCGGCGACGGATTGGGCACGTAGGTGACCTTGAGATCATCGACGCGCAGCCCGTTGACCTGCGGCCCGGTGAACAGCGCCACCGTATCGAACGCCGTGACCAGCGCGGAGGTGTCCGTCACCGGTCCGATCGCGGCATCGGCCGCCACACCGGTGATCTCCATCTCCGCCGCCCGACGCGTGATCGTCACCTTGAAAGGGACGAATTCCATTTCGGTGAAGGTGCCGCTGGTGCTCAACGCGCTCACCTGCGTGTAGGCGCCGCTCGAAAAGAGGGAAGCATTCGCGCTCGCGCGTTCATAGACCTGCAGCAGGTCGGGCCAAGGAGAGGCGTCGATCGCGGTGTACAGCGCGTAACCACGCCAGTCGGTGAACGTGGTGCCCGCGGTCTGTCCCGTCGCCCCGTTGTGCAGGCCATCGGCGGTCACGCGTTTGCCGCCGGAGTTCATCACCCCAACGCGAATCGCGCGGGTGACGTCGCCGGTGAGGTTGTCGGGGGCCATTTTGAATTCCACCTCGAGGGAGTCGCCGATCCCGAGCGATTGAGGTTCTCCGGCGGCGGTGAAGAAGGCGATCACCGCCGAATAGGTGCCCGCCTTGTCCGCCCAGGCGAGTTCACCCTCGGCGTTGACTGTCAGCGTGGGCGTCACCGCCGTATCGTTGAACAGGAACCAAGCGGCCGAAGCGGGGAGGCCCTGATTATCGCGCTGGCCGTCGGCAAACGTGTCGTTCAAGAGAATGGTCTGGGAGAACGCTGGTGACGCGACACTCGCGGTGAACGTGACGAGGGCGATTCCGAGTACAGCCGAAGATAGGATGCGGATGGTTGATCTCATAGGACGAAACCGGTTGCTTGCCCTGCAGCCTAGGTCCTTCCTCCTTTGGGCTCAAACCAATAATTGAGGCCAATCATGGAGGCCCGCCACCTCGGACTACTGGATCAACGACACCGCCGGAGAACCGGTATTCGTGATGACCGCAGAGGCCAATGCCGGCTTGGTCAAGATGCTCCCCGGGATCCTGGAAGAGATGCGCAGCCTCCTGGGCTCCCGACGGGCCACCGTGGTCTTCGACCGGGGCGGTTTCAGTCC
>DAOOQY010000807.1:0-2693 GCA_035389025.1 Verrucomicrobiota bacterium | reverse complement strand
CCGGCGCGCCGGCGTCCTGCCCGTGTTCTCCCTCGATTTGTCCCCGTTCCTCGAAGCGGATCCGGAGAACCCCGAGGCGGACCTCGAGGGCGCGGCCCGGCTCGGCGACTGGATTTACTGGATCACTTCCCACGGACGCAATCGCAAGGGCGAGGACAGTCCCGGTCGGCAGCGCTTCTTCGCCGTCGCCGCATCGGTCCGCGACGGCCTGGCGCGGCTCGATCCCGTCGGAATGCCCTACAAACGCCTGCTCGACGACTTGCTAGCCGATCCGCGGCTCGAGCGTTTCGACCTGGCCGCCGCCGCAAAGCTGGCGCCCAAGACCCGCGGCGCGTTGAACATCGAGGGTCTCACCGCCACGCCGGAAGGGTATCTCTGGATCGGCTTCCGCAGCCCCGTTCCGGAAGGCCAGGCTCTGCTCGTTCCGATGCTCAATCCGGCCGAGGTCATTGGCGGTCATCGCGCCCGATTGGGTGATCCCATCCTTTTGCCCCTCGACGGTCGAGGCATCCGCAGCATCACCCCCTGGCGCGGGGGCTATCTGATCGTCGGCGGCTCGACAGGCGATGACGCCCCGTCCGAACTCTATCTCTGGAGCGGCGGCGCCGACCGTCCGCAACGCCTGGCGGAGGCCGGCTTCACCGGCCTCAATCCGGAAGCGCTTGCCGATTTCGCCCCGCCGGGCGAAGACGATTTGCTGGTCATGAGCGACGACGGCAATCTCCTCGTGGGCAAGAAGCCGTGCAAGAAGCTCAAGAAACCAAGCCAGAAAAGGTTCCGCGCCGGTGTGCTCTCTCCGGTCACGGCCTCGAACGGCCCAGCCCGGCCCGCAATCCGATGAACGACCGACTCCAGGCTGTTCGAGTTCGTGCCCCGGAGCGGACCCAGGTGCGCTCCGGAACAATTCGCGGCGGACTGCCGCTGTTGCTGGCCGTGGCCGCTTTGGGCTGGAAATCGCCTGGCGCGCTGGCCCAGGAGAATGCGCCGGAGACGCGTCCGATCACCCTCGAGGAGTGCATTCGCACAGCGCTCCTGCGCAATCGCGCCCTGCAGATTCAGCGGCTCAATCCGGAGATCGCGCGCGACACACTCAGCGGTTCCCGCGGCTACTATGACCCTGTTTTCATCGGGGACGCGCGCCGCGAGAGTTCGTCGGACAGCGGCGGATTCGATCCGACCGATTACAGCCGGGACGCGATTTACGACGCGGAATCGGAGACGGCTCGGCTGGGGCTTGCGGGGGTCTTGCCCACGGGGATGAGTTACGCGTTCAGCGGCAGCTATGCCAACAGCTACGGCTACCGGAACTTCCTCGATTTCGATTCGTACAATCTCTACGCGGGCGTCGCCATCCAGCAACCGCTCCTGAAGAACTTCTGGATCGACCAGGGGCGCATGACCATTCGGGTGAACAAGAAGAACCTCGAGATCACGGAGTTGGGCGTGGCGTACCTGACCATGGACGTGATCAACCAGGTCCAGCAGGCCTATTGCGAGTTGCTCGCGGCGCGCGACCAACTCGCCGTCCAGGAGCACCTGGTCGCCATGAGGTCGAACTTCCAGGCCGGCCTCGAACGACAGGTCGAGGTCGGCATGCTGACACCGCCCGACACGCACCTGGCCCGATCCCAGCACGCCACAGCCCAAGCCGAGGCCGCGACCGCCCGCAACCTCGTCACACTCTCCGAAAACGCGCTGAGGACCCTGCTCGGAGACGCCTGGACCGACTCGGCGGACGTCCCGCTGGCCCCTCGGGAACGGTTGACCGCCGTCACCGCCCTCTTCGACCTCTCCGCAAGCTGGGATCATGGACTGCGCCACCGCCCCGACCTCGCCCAGTTGCGCACGGATCTCGAACGGGCGGACATCGACCTCAAGTATCGACGCAACCAACTGTTTCCCTCGCTGGATTTGGTGGCGGGTTACGGGCGGCGCGGCGCCAGCACCATCCAGTCCACAAACATCGGGGCGCGCATCGCGGCGTCATCGAGCGACGCCTTCGACCAGATCAGCGGCGGCGACAACCCCAGCGATATGATCGGCGTCATCTTCACGATGCCCCTGATGCGCCAAACCGAACGGGCCAACTACCGCGTCGGCAAACACCTCAAGGCCCAGGCCGAACTGCTGGTCAAACAGAAGGAGGAACTCGTCATGCGCGAGGTCTCCGACGCCTTGAACAGCGCCCGCTCGGGTCTCGAACGCCTCCGGGCCGCCAGCCGCGCGGTCGAGTTTGCCAGGACAGCCCTCACAGCCGAGGAACGCAAGCTGGCGGGGGGCAAGAGCACCCTCTTCTTCGTCCTGCAACTTCAGCGCGATTTGGCGACCGCCGAGTCGACTGAGATTCGCGCCAAGGCCGACTACAACAAGGCCGTTTCCCAATTGCAGTTCGCCGACGCCACCCTGCTCGAGGCGCACCAGATCGCCATCGAGTTCGTCGAGCCGTGACCGCCACACGCCGCGCCTGAGATCGACCCGCGCTGCCATTCGCCACCTGACACCACGCTTCCGGAGCCAAAAGCCGCAACGGCCTCCCCACAGGCCAGACAGGCGCACCACGAGCATTCATTTGTCAACTATTTAGATGCGACCCCATTGTCTTTCCAAGCCGCGCACCAACTCCACGACGAAGAACGGTCGGTTCAGCGAGATTTGAGATTTGAGATTTGAGATTTCAGATCCAAGGGCGTCGA
>DAOOQY010000806.1:0-2695 GCA_035389025.1 Verrucomicrobiota bacterium | reverse complement strand
GAGGAGCAGGACGTAGCGCGGCGGCACCGCCCAGGTTTGGTGCGCCACGCGCAGGAAGTCCGCGATCGCGTGGGGGGTCGTCAGGCCCTGGCTAAACTCGTTATAAATGTCGTCGAGCAGGACGATCTTGGTTCGGAAGGCCGACTGACGATAGTCGGCCATGGCCTCCGCGGCCGACACGAGCGAGGGCACCGTGACGATCAGGTAGCTGGCGCGCGTCGCGGGATCGGCGAGATTCGCCGGACGAATCAGCGTGAGGGATTTGGGAACTGAAAACGGCGGGCGTGGCACGCGCAGCGCGCTGTAACGCTGCTGGAGGATCATGTACCGCGCGCCTTCGCTGGTTCGGAAGGTGGTAGTGTAGGGGGTCGTTGTGCTGGGCCTTTGGTGGTCGACGTTGTCCACGAGCTTGATGTTCCTGGGATTGGTGACCTCGTAAACCGTTGGAGGATAACTGTAAAAGGCGCCGGCGCTGATGTTGTCGTGTCCGTTGGCTGGCGCTTCGAGAAAGCCCGCGGCCGAGTAGTAGTTCTTTGGATAGGTCAACGCGAAGCCGTCGATGTAGACGCGGCTGATTGTCGGACTCGAGGTTTCCTGGACCGTGATGCGGTTGTTGTAGGACGTCGTGTCCACCAGCCGATCCAGCAACAGGCCGGACGGCACCTGGAAGGTGAACTCGGCAGGCACGCGGCCGGAGAAGCTCCCTTCGCCAACCACGGTTCCATTGACCCGCACTTCAAACCGGTGCGGCGTTTCGCTCCCTCCGTGCACCCGGAGTTTGAGCGTGCCAACCAGGTCCCCGGTCTTCACCACCCCGTGCAACACAAAAGCGTCGCTGGTCCAGGTGTCGCTCGCGCTCCCGGAGAGCACCGACGCGGTCATCCAGAAATCCGCTTCCTCGTCAAAGACGCTCGCAGCGATGGAGAACCGGTCGTCCTCGTTTTCAAACACGGCCCAGTAGTAGTCCGTTGCGGGGGCGACGGCAGGCGTGCCATTGTCCACTGTCGCATACATGTTGAGGCCGGCGCGGAGCCAATACACATTATCGTAAGTGTAATTGTCGACGTGCGCCTGGGCGTAGAAGAAGAAGCCAGGGGCCGTGGGGTTGGCCGAGTTCAAGAACCCGTTCCCCGGGATGTAGTTCGCCTGCTGCTGATTGTCAGACTCGAAAAGCGCCAGAGCCCCGGCGCCAATCCATGACTCGACCACCGCGGCGGTTTGGCCCACCGCCTCGGCGATGCCGGCGGCGCTGACGAAACACATGCCCGACGGCTTGGGAGTCACGATCTTGATCGAGGCATTGCAGGCCGGGTCGGCCAGGTCGACGGGCAGCGACGACGCCAAACGGACGCGGTCCCTGGCCTCCGGTTCTGCCGGAACTCGAGCGGCGGGACCGGCCTTCGGCTGCGAAAGCTGCGGCTCGAGGTCCCGTCCCTCGACTCGGTCTGCTGCCTCCAGCGCCACCGTCTCGACGTCGACCGTGCGTGCGGTATCCAACAGGGCTTCGAGCCGGTAACGGTGAGACCCCGGCGCCGACGCGGTCCTGTCGAGTTGGTGGTACCGACCGCCCGGCATCGCGTCCTGCGCAGGCACGATGCCCGCGTTGACCTTGATCCATTGTCCGCCCGTCTCGCGGAGGAGATTGAACCCGAGAACCCCTGCTTCGAGGCTCGTTTCCCATCGCACAAGCACGTGGCCGCCGGCGTCAAACGCCTGAATAGACGACAGCGCGACCCGCCGGGGCTCGACGGAGACGTGGGCGCGAGCCGGTCCACTTTTCGGCGCCTGGTCCACGGCATGCGCCCAGGGGGTCCAAAGCACAAGTGCCAGGGTCGCGCCGAGGCTGCCGGCGCTTCGGAGGGCCTCGGCAAGGCATTCGTAGATCGTACGAGATTTCACAGGCGGCGAGGGTACTCCTCCGGTAGGGAATTGGGATGAAAAACGTTGCACAGACCCTTACCCGGCGCGGTTTTGCTTTTCTCGCCCGCAGCAGTTGGCATAATCGAGTTGTCCGCCTCGCGGCGGTGAGCATCCCATGACACATGCTGACGATCAGAGCGTCAGTGACCCCTTCGATTGGCGGTGATGCTGGCCAAAGAACGGGGATTCCGTGATGTTGTTTGAAGTCCAACGATGAAAAGAACCATATCTGTGCTCGGGGGTTGTCTCTGCGCGTTCATTGCCGCAGCGGCCGACCCGTGGTGTCAGGCGCCGTTTGATGTTGTCGATCCCAAGGTGCCGGACCGGCTCTGTCCGGTGCCGTTGAACGGGCGGGAACTGGGCGGCGAGATTGACCGGCGTCTTCGGAACCTGATTCGCAGCAACTACATGGTTGTGGACCTGGACGGCAAGTGGCTCGATCACTTTCGGAACCGGACGAATCGCGGCTCGCGCTCGCACGTCTACTACGGCATTGGCAAGGTCCTTGATGCCGGCAGTCTTTTCGCCGCGTACACGGGTGACCCGGAAGTCGCCGCGCGCACGCAGTCGATCGTCGATGAACTGGTCAAGTCGCGTGATCCGGACGGCTACCTGGGCTTCTGGAGTGTCGAGCCGGAGAACCGGCAGAGCCACATCAACTGGATTCTGCACGAGCAGGAGTACATCAATCTGGCGTTCGTGCGGCACTATCGCTGCACGGGCGATCCGCGGTCGCTGGCGCACGCGAGAAGCATGGGCGACTACATCCTCCGGA
>DAOOQY010000805.1:0-2696 GCA_035389025.1 Verrucomicrobiota bacterium | reverse complement strand
GCCGACTTCCTCTGTGTCGGCATGTTCGACTTCCAGGTCGCCGAGGACGTCCGCATCGCACGCCGTGCCATCGCCGCCGCTCAGTCGCGTCCGCGCGCCTGGTGCGAAGAGCGGACGCGCTGACGATCACACGCGGGTTTGTGAGGTGGCCTGCAGTTCTCCAATAGTTGGCCATTGTCTCGAGTCAAAGCGAATGGGGTCACATCTCGACATTTGACAATCTAACCTCGATTCAACCTCGATTGGGCACTCAGCCGCGCCGGTCCCCCGCCGCCGCAGACCAAGTGATGTACCCGCCGACCTTTTCGGCATCCCGGTCCTTTTCTCCCCCGTGAGACGCTTGGCTATCGTCGCGACCGCTTTGTCGCCACCCTTGTCGCTCGACACGCCGCAAGTCGGCAAGGGGCTCGGCAAGGATCACAACCAAGGCAGCGCCCGCTCACGCACGTCCCAGGGCCTGCTTCAAAGAGGCAAGGCAACGCTGGTTCTCCGCGGGCGTGCCGACGGAGATTCGAATCCACTCGGGCAGACGGTAGCCGCCCATGGGCCGCACGATGACGCCCTGCCGCTGAAGTTCGTTGAACACGCGCTGGCCGTCGCCCACTTTGACCAGGACGAAATTGGCGTGCGAACGCACGAACGGCAGCCCCAACGCGCGAAACGCCTCTTCGAAAAAGCGCAACCCGACGGCGTTGTTCTCCTTTGTCCGGCGCTGATGGTCCTCATCGTCGAGCGCCGCCAAGGCCGCCACCTGTGCCATCGTGTTGATGTTGAAAGGCTGCCGCACCTTCTCGCAGGCGGCGATGATCTCCGCGCACCCAATCCCGTATCCCAGCCGCAGTCCGGCGAGGCCATGGATTTTCGAGAATGTCCGCGTGAGCAGGAGGTTCGGCTTTGAGCCCGATCGGATCAGTTCGAGCAAGTCGAGCGGCCGATCACGAAACTCGATGTACGCCTCGTCAAGCACCACCAGCACGTGAGGCGGCGCCTCGTGAATCAGTTCGAGGACCTCGTCGTCCGAGGCCAGCGTGCCGGTGGGATTGTTGGGATTGGCCGCGAAAACCACGGCGGTGCGCGGTGTGATGGCCCGACGCATCGCGGGCAGGTCATGGCCGTACTCGCGCGCCGGCACGGACACCAGCTTGCCCCCGCACAGATGCGTCACGATCGGATAGACCGCGAAACAGTACTCGGAGACCACCACTTCCGATCCGGGCAGGATGAGGGCATGGCCCACAAACTCGAGCACTTCGTTCGAGCCATTGCCCAGGATCAGGTTTTCCGGAGCGACCCCCAGCTTGTCCGCCAGATGCCGTTTGAGGTAGAAGGCGTTGCCGTCGGGATAGAGATGCAGCGATCGCAGACTCTGCTGCATCGCGGCCAGCGCCTTGGGCGAAGGCCCCAGCGGGTTCTCGTTCGACGCGAGCTTGATGACGTCGTCCGCCGGCAGCCCCAACTCGCGCGCCACTTCGTCGATCGGCCGGCCCGGCTGATAGACGGGCAGATGCTCGAGGCAAGGATTCAAGAGGAGAGAAGCCGATGCATTCATAGGATCGTGTGATTGTGTCTGGTCAGATCGATTCGAGAATCTTCTGCACATTGACGTGTTGGGCAATCAAATCGCGAATGAGCAGAATCTTGGCGGTGTCGTCCGGACGCGTCTTCACCGTGAGGTCGTGGACCCGGGACGCGACCCGGTAGCTCTCCTCCTTGGTGAGGAGGACCGGGAAGGGCAGAGCCGCGATGACGCGCATCACGCTCGGCGAGGGGCGCTGGTTGTCGGTGAGGAGAATGCCGGCCAGGCCGTCGGTCCCCTGCCCAAAGAGTGTTGTGGCGGCCGCCAGCACGATGTCCTCGCGATCGCCGGGGGTGATGACCAGGACGCCTTTCTTGAACGAGTTCAGCGCCTGTCGGACGCTCATCGCGCCGACCACAACTTCCTCGACCAGATTCGAGTCCTGCTGGCTCGGGTTGAGCGACTCGGCCCCCAGTTCCTCGCGAATCAGCCCAAGCGTCGGACTGGTGAGGATAGGCTGATGCGGCAGCACCCCCAACAACTCGAGTCCCTGCCGCCGGAATCCCTTGCCGGCGAACTTCTCGACGTGGCTGAGTTTTTCGGGCAACACCTTGTTCAGGATGACGCCGATGATCTCGACGCCTTCGCGCTGGAACAGGGCGTGGTTCACGCACACCTCGTCAATCGGTTTCCCAATCCCGCCCTGCGACACAATGATCACCTTGGCGCCCAGCACCTTCGCCACGCGCGCGTTCGACAGGTCGAACACCGAGCCCACCCCCGCATGACCCGAGCCTTCGCACAGGACAAACTGCTTCTCCCATGCCACCCGGTCAAAGGCCTCCTGAATCCGGCGCACGAGCATTTCGTGATTCGACGACTCGAGGTATTGACGGGTGAAGTCCGGCGCGACCGCGATCGGGCTCATGTCGGCCAGAGGGCAGTTCAGCCCGTACACCCGGTCCATCAGAATGATGTCTTCGTCAATCTTCTGCTCGGCCACATTCACAAACCGCTGCCCAACGGGTTTGATGTAGCCGATCCGCGGGTAAAAGCGCTGCAAGGTCGAGGCCAGCCCCAACGAGATCGTTGTCTTCCCCTCGTTCTGGCGCGTTGCCGCGATGAACAAACGTGGCGTGGTGGTGTTCATGAGGACGACAACCGGCCGGACACCCTATTC
>DAOOQY010000804.1:0-2697 GCA_035389025.1 Verrucomicrobiota bacterium | reverse complement strand
GGCCAATGTAAGTCCGGAACCAACAAGGACTTAGAAACAAAGAAGGGCACGAATCACACGAATGAAGAAGGAAGAACAAGCAGGCCAAATTCGTGTCATTCGTGTGAATTCGTTGTTCAAAGAAAGGTCTTGGTTGCGGCCGAAGGCCACGCTGGGTCCTCGGCGGTTGAGCACCTTGGGTCCTGAGGGCGGCGGCGCCTTCAGACCGCCAAGATCCCTGAAGATCGTCAAATAAAAACGGCTCATCCGGTTTGAGCGTACTTCGCTTACTCTTGAAGATCGCCAAACGCCTTGAAGATCGCCAATGTAAAAAGTTGGCGATCTTGGCGATCTTCGCGTTTTTGGCGTGATTTCGGGCTTTTGGCGGGGTGAAGATCGCCAACGCTGGAACTTGGCGATCTTCACCGGCGGCCGCCGGGACCGCACCGCGCGCCGGCCTTTCGACCGGGCGGTCGGGGTCATCCGGGTGGCGCTCGGACGACACCGGGCGTTTGAACCCTGCGTCCCGGCGCCTCGGCGTGTGACACGATGCCGGCTCACCCGGTTCAAGGCATCGAAGTACGGAAAGACCGGATGAGCCCAAACTCGTGAAGATCGTCAAGTGTGGAACATGACGATCTTCGCGTTCTTCGGCGAATTTCGCCGTTTTCGGGGTCGGACTCAATCCTGTTCGGCACAAGTTTTGCACCATAGATCGGAATCCCACCGGCCGGTGATTTTTTTCAAGATTCCTCCATTTTCCACTTGCGCCATCCTATTTTCTTGCCTAAAGTGCCGCACATGTACCCGAAACGGCACGAAATCGAGGAGCACGAGCTGCAAGGGCTCAAGTACTTCAAAGCCATCTCGGGCCTGCTGGAGAAGCTCCACGGGGTCGGGTGCGAGCGGGACCGGGCCGGCAACCGCCGGCTCCACATGGATCAGTACGTCGCCCTGTTGCTGCTGTACCTGTTCAATCCGATCTGTACGTCCCTGCGTTCCTTGCAGCAAGCCAGCGAACTGAAGAAGGTGCAGAAGAAGCTGGGGGTTCCGCGGGCCTCTTTGGGGAGCCTCTCGGAAGCCGCCACGGTCTTTGACAGCCGGCAGATGATCGCGGTCATCACCGAACTCGGCCAGCAACTGGAGCCCCTGAACGTCCCCGACAAGCTCCGCGATCTGCCGGGGATTCTCACGGCGGTCGATGGGACCCTCCTCAAGGCCCTGCCCAAGATTGCCTGGGCCCTGTGGCTGGATGAGCAGCACCGGGCGGTCAAGAACCACGTCCATTTCGAGATTCTCAAAGGTGTCCCCGTCGCGGCCACGCTCACCGAGGGCAACGGCAATGAGAAAGACGTGCTGGCGGCCCATCTGGAAGCGGGGCGGATCTACGTACTCGATCGCGGTTATGCCAAATACCAACTGCTGCAAGCGATCCTCGATCACGGCAGTTCCTTCGTCAACCGCATCCGGGACGACTATGTCGGCGCTGTGCTCGAAGAGCGGCCCATCTCCGCCGCGGGTCAGGCGGCCGGGATCGTGCGGGATCGCCTGCTGCGCTTGGGCAGCGACCCCTGTCGCCAGGCCCTGGCCGCACCGGTCCGCGTGATTGAGGTCCGCTGCACGCCGCACCCCAAGCGGGTCCATACCGGTCGGGGCGGCCCGGAACAGTCCGAGACCCTCGCCATAGCGACCGATCTGGTGGGCCTGGAGGCGGACGTGATCGCGTTGATCTTCCAGTATCGCTGGACCATCGAGATTTTCTTTCGCTTCTACAAGCATATCCTGGGTTGTCGACATCTGCTGAGCCACAACCGCAATGGGATCGAATTACAGACGTATGCGGCGATTATCGCCTGCATGCTGATTTCGCTGTGGACCGGCCGCAAGCCGACCCTGCGCACGTTTGAGATGCTCTGTTGGTACTTCACGGGCATGGCCAGCGAAGAGGAGTTATTGACGCACATCCAGCGTCTGCAAAAAATCGGTTGAGCGCTCCCAGACCCTGTCCCCCTCGGGATGGCGGCCCGTCTTTGTGCTGCGCGTTTGCAGCCCGGTTCTCCGTCGCGTCTCCTTCCTTCCGGATACAGCAACACCACTTCCGGCCCACAGCAGCCCATAGCAACTCCCGTGCCGAACAGGATTGGGTCAGGCCCCGAAATAAGACTTAGGGGTATGAGATGTGGCGGTCCTCCGGCTGTTGCCAGCCAAGAGGGAGTCAGGAGATTGTCAGCCTGCTCCCTCTCGACGAGCGACCTCGGCGGGCGGACCATGGCCCTCGAAGGTCGCGGCAAGCACCGTAACTCTTAATTCGGGGCCTGACCCCGGGTAAAGAACCTTGTCCGGATGTGCGGGGGCCGGTACGATAATGGGCCGTGGCACGCGTGCGGCGGCGTCCGCCGGGCCGCGAGCATGGGGGTAGAGTATGGCGATTCATCGTGCGCCGGAGAATCCGATCCTCCGGCCCCAGGACGTGAGATCTTCGCGCGAGGATTTCGAGGTCATCGGCGTCTTCAACGCCGGGGTCGCCCGGCACCGGGACGAAGTGATTCTCCTGCTGCGGGTCGCCGAGCGGCCGCGCGGCGGGGGCGGGGACCCTGTTCTGAGCCCCATCTACGATGTCCAGAGGGGCGAGATCGTCATCCGGCCGTTCGCGCGGGACGATCCGGACAACGATTTCTCCGACCCGCGGCTGGTGCTTCGGCCGGGCGAGACCTACCT
>DAOOQY010000803.1:0-2702 GCA_035389025.1 Verrucomicrobiota bacterium | reverse complement strand
TCTTGCGAAGTCTCAGTGCCCTGTGCACCATCGGGGTGTGAAATATGCGGGCTAGGCTCGCTCGACGCGCAGCGCACACTCGATCGGCAGACATCTCATGAGCATTGTGACCAGAACGGGCGACGCCGGAACCACGGGCCTGATGTTCAACCGGCGCGTGCCCAAACACCACCCGCGCGTCGAGGCGTGCGGCGCCGTGGACGAACTCAACGCGGCGCTCGGGCTGGCCCGGGCCGCCGCCCGTTCGAAGGCTTTGCGCGGACGGCTGGTATCGATCCAGCGCAACCTGATCGTTTTGATGGGCGAGTTGGCCTGCACGCTCGCCGACCTGCCCCGCTACAAACGCGCCGGCTTCGGCACTGTCACGCCCGCCATGGTGGCGGAGGTCGATGCGCTCGCCGCGAATCTCGAAACCCGCCTGGGCGCGTTTCGCGGCTGGGCGATCCCGGGGGAAACTCCGGACGCCGCCGCCCTGGATTTCGCCCGCACCGTGTGCCGCCGCGCCGAGCGCCGCGTCTGCGCGCTGCATGCCGCCGGCCAGTTGCGCAACCCGCGGATCGTGGTCTACCTGAACCGGCTGGCCGATGCCCTCTGGCTCCTCGCCCGACAAGCCTCTCGGTGAGAACAGCAAGGTCCATCGCAATCGTCAGCGACATCCACTTCGCCAGCGATGCCGAGAAACTTCGACGCGGGCACGAGGCGCGCGCCATCGACAACCGGTTGTTGCGCCTGCTCACAACCGCCTACCGACGCCACCTCTGGCTGCGCGACCCATTCGCGCATAACCATCTGCTGGACCGTTTCATCCTGGCCGCGCGCGACTCGGACTGGGTGGTCGCCAACGGCGATTACTCGTGCGACACCGCCTTTGTCGGCGTGAGCGACGACGCCGCCTACGCAAGCGCCCGAATCTGCCTGTCCAAACTCCGCGCGGCTTTTCCCGAACGGTTCCAGGCGGTGATCGGCGATCACGAATTCGGAAAGATGAGCCTGTTCGGCGGCCAGGGCGGACTGCGGCTCGCAAGTTGGCTGCGCAGTGTGGACAGCCTCGCGCTGGACCCTCTCTGGAGAATCGACCTCGGCCGGTGGGTGCTCGTGGGCGTCGCATCGTCCCTGGCGGCGCTGCCTGTGTTCGAGCCGGAAACGCTGCCGGAAGAGCGCGCGACCTGGCAGTGCCTGCGCGAACAGCATATCGGGGCGATCCGCGACTTGTTTCGCGGCTTGGACGCAGACCAGCGGGTTGTCCTGTTCTGCCACGATCCCACGGCCCTTCCCTTTCTCTGGCGTGAAGGCGTCGTCCGCTCCCGCATCGGGCAAGTCGGGCTAACCGTCATCGGGCATCTCCACACACGCCTGGTGTACTGGCAGAGCCGGGTGTTGGCGGGCATGCCCCGAATCTCCTTCCTGGGCAACTCGATTCGCCGCATGACCGAAGCGCTGCGCCAATCCCGGTGCTGGCGCCCGTTCCGCGTCCGCTTGTGCCCCTCGCTCGCCGGATGCGAACTGCTCAAGGACGGCGGCTACGGCAGGATCGAGATCGACCCGGACGCCGAGGAGCTTCTCTCTTTTCGAATCCATCCAATCCGGCGCTCCTGAACGTGAAACTGATGCCGCAACCGGCCAAGCTAAAACCGGGGCCGCGCGTTGACCGGTGTGGGAGGGACGATCCGGCAAGCGGCGGGATCGGCCCTGCGAGAGAGGTGGCTCACGGGACTGCCGTCCTACAAAGGGCTTGGCGACTTGTAATTGTGGCGTGCATTTCCCGAAATACCCTCGATGCTGTCGCGCATAACCATGAAGACGATCAAACACAACGAGCTCTACGAGCATGTGAGCGAGTTCCTGCGATCCCGCGGAATCGAACTCAAGGACGGCACCTTCACGCGGGGCATCCGACGGGGATGCACGCTGCTCACAGATACGGTCAACACGGCTCAGCAGGGACTCCACAAGGCCAAAAGCCAGGTCGAGACCAAGGTGGACGAGGTGCGCCAGGCCATTCACCGCAAGACGGCGCCTCGAGGCGCCGCCAAGCCCGCCGGGCGCAAGCCCAAACCGGCCAGTCCCGCTTCCGCAGCCGGCAAAGCCCGCCCCGCGGAGCGTCCTCCCGCACGACCCAAGACGCAGAAAAGGACCGCCGGGACAAAGCCGCGCAAGACAAGCGCTTGACCGCCGTGGGGCCACCGGGCGTGGCCGGACAAACAGGCTCGATCGAGCGCCCGCTCATGGTCCGAGCCTGCCAGCGCCCGCATCGCACCCGCACCGTGATCGTGCCTTCAATCGTCGTGCACAGCACCGGTACTCCGTAGCCCTCGAGCCGGGCGCGCAGGTTCGCCCCAGCCCGTTCGTTGGCGGGATACTCGGCATCCTGAATCACGATCAGGCGGGGTTGGATCGCCTCGATGAGCGCTTGTCCCAAGGGTTCGCCCTTCACCGGAAGCCCGGCGATTACGATGTCCGCCCGCAGGTCCGCGCCCCGTTCCAGCAGCTCCGCCTGGCCCGCGACGCCCAAGTCGCCCAGCAGCAGAATCCGCACACCGCCGAACGGCACGCGCAAGCGGACGACAATGCGCTGGTGCTTTGGCGCACGTTCGGCGGTGTGCGGGGTGGAGCACCGTCCATCCCGCCACCGTGTCGCCCGCGCGGGCCCAGACACGGCGCTCGGGCGTCGATTCGAGCGATTGGAGCAGCCGCCGATAGTC
>DAOOQY010000802.1:0-2704 GCA_035389025.1 Verrucomicrobiota bacterium | reverse complement strand
GGTTTCATTAGGCGTCGGCAGCCGTTTTCTCCGAGGCGGGCGCCGATGCGTTTCCCCCGAGGTATCCGCTCAAGGCGGCGGCCATGATCTGGTCCTGGCTCCACGAACCGCGGTCGAATGTGGCCGCGATGCGCCCGGCCGACATGACGGCGATCCGATCGCAGAGGGCCAGCAGTTCCCGAAGGTCCGAAGAGACCAGGATGACGGCCTTGCCCTTGTCGGCCAGATCCGTGATCAGGCGGTAGATATCGCGGCGCGCCCCGACGTCGATTCCGCGCGTCGGCTCGTCGAAGATGAGGACGTCGCAGTTGCGGGCGAGCCATTTGGCGATGACGACCTTCTGCTGATTGCCTCCGCTCAATTCGGCCACCCGCTGCTCGATCGAATGGCAGCGGACGCCCAGCGCGCGCGCCCAGCGTCCGGCCTGGTCGTGCTCGGCGGCGCGTCGAATCCATCCGCCCAGGCCGCTGATCTCGGGGAGGCAGAGCAGGCTCAGGTTCGCCCGGATCGACCAGGGCAGGAGCAGGCCTTGTCCTTTGCGGTCTTCGGTCAGGAGAGCCAGGCCCTGGGCGATCGCCTCTTTGGGTGAGCGCAGGCGCGCCGGCTGCGTCGAGCCGCCCACGCAGACCTCCCCGGCGTCGGGCGCATCCGCGCCAAACACGGCCCGCATCGTCTCGGTGCGTCCGGATCCCATCAGGCCGGCGAACCCGAGGATTTCGCCGCGCCGGACCTCGAAGCTGACATCTTTGACGACCGGTTTGCGGCGCAGACCGGTCACGCGGAGCGCGACGGGGCCGGGGGCGGCCGGGCGCCGTTCGCCCAACTGTTCGAGTTGGCGTCCGACCATCAGGCGGACGATTTCATCGAGGGAAGTCTCGCGGGTTGGGCGTGTGGCGATCATTTGACCGTCGCGCAGGACGCTGACGCGGTCGCTGATCCGCTGGATTTCTTCGAGTCGATGGGAGATGTAGAGGATGCCGGTGCCGGCGGCCTTGAGGCGTTTGATCTGGGCGAAGAGGTGCTCGATCTCGGCGTCCATGAGGGCGGCGGTTGGCTCGTCGAGAATGAGCAGGCTGCAGCGCTGGGAGAGGCCGGCTGCGATCTCGATCATCTGCTGCTGGCCGATGCCCAGCGCGCTGACGCGGCGGCCCGGATGCAGGGCGCCGAGCCCGAGGGGGTCGAGCACCGCCCGGGCCCGATCATGCAGGGCGCGGTACCGAATCCAGCCCCATCGGTGAGGCAGTTCGTCGAGGAAGATGTTTTCGGCGACGGTGAGGTTGCCGATGAGGTTGAGCTCCTGCATGACCAGGCGCACCCCGCTGCGCTCGGCCTCGCGTTTGGATCGCGGGGCATAGGGGGCGCCTTCGAGGACCATCGAGCCGGCATCGGGCAGGGTGAGGCCGGCGAGAATGCGCGACAGCGTGCTCTTGCCCGCGCCGTTCTCCCCGACCAGCGCATGCACCTCGCCCCGGCGCACCTCGAAATCGACGTCGATCAGCACCGGCGCGGCGTAGCGCTTGCCGAGGGCGCGGACTTCGAGCAGGGGGCTGGTGTCCGGCATGGGGCGGATCAGGGCGCCGGGGGCTCGACGCCTTGCGCGGTGACGAGGTCGACGGGCGTTTCGCGGTCGGCGGGCGCGCTCTTGGTTTCGAGCAGTTGCAGGGCGTACTCGATTCCGTACACGGCGATTTGATCGGCGTGCTGGTCGGCGGTTGCGAGAATCCTGCCTTCCTTGAGCAGCGCCTGGACGGCCGAGATGTTGTCGTAGCCCACGACGAGCACCGTGTCCGCCTTGCCCGCCGCGCGCAGGGCCGCGATCGCCCCGAGAGCCATGCTGTCGTTCGAACAGAGAAACGCCTTCAAGTCCGGATGCTCGGTCAGAATGGCGGCGGCGACCTGATTGGCCTTGTCCGTTTCCCAATAGCCGGATTGCGAACTGGCCAGGCGCAGCCCGGCGGCTTGGACCGCCTCGGTGAAGCCGAGCTTGCGTTGCTGGGCGTTGAAGGCGTTGGGCGGTCCTTCGATGATCGCCACCGGATCGCCGGGTTTGAGCCGGCGGGCCAGATAATCTCCCACGCGCCGCGCGCCTTTGCGGTTGTCCGGGCCGACAAACGGGATGCGGGCCTGTTTCTCGGCGAGGACGGTGTCGTCGAATTTGTTGTCGATATTGACCACGATGATGCCGGCGTCCTGGGCCTTGCGGCAGACGGTGACGAGCGCTTTCGAGTCGGCGGGGGCGATGACGATGGCGGCGACGCGCTGGGCGATCATCTGCTCGACCAGGTCGATCTGGCGTGCGACGTCCAGTTCATCTTTGATGCCGTTGGCCAGAAGGTCGTACTCGGTCGCATGGCTCTTCTGATGGGCGCGGGCGCCGTTCTCCATTGTCAGGAAGAACTCGTTCGCCAGCGATTTCATGACCAGCGCGATGCGGGGTTTCGAGTCCTGCGTCGAGCCGCCGGCTTCGCGGGGTTCGCGGGGTTCGCAGCCGGTGCCCAGGGCGAGGAGCAGGGCCCAGGCGGCGCACAGGCCGGCCAACGGCCGGACGCGGCGCAGAGTGGAATGGAGTTGTGTTGTCATGAGCGTGGGGTCTGGGTTTGGTCTGAGGTGCGCCTCGCTAGCCCGGATTTCTCACCACGTGAAGGAGTGATCTGAAATCCGGGCTGTGGCAAAACCGCGCCGGGACAGGGGGGAATGAGGGTCT
>DAOOQY010000801.1:0-2707 GCA_035389025.1 Verrucomicrobiota bacterium | reverse complement strand
GGTGGCCAAAGCGCCGGTGCTGGGCGACGTTCCGATGCTGGGCGCCGCGTTCGGGTCGGTTAAGGTTGAAGCGGAGACCTTGGAGCGTGTCACCGCCGCCGCCAATGCACCCGCAACCGAGCCTGAGCCTGTTGGATTGCTCACGCCAAGCGCCGGCAAACCGGTCGATTCGAGCGTTCGCCGCGGGGCCTTGGTCAGTGGCGAACAACGCGGTCGGGCTCGGTTTGCGAAGTCGAGTTCCGCGCCGACGCGTCAGCTTGCCGACAAGGAGCAGGCGGTTGACCGGCTTGCGGAGTCCGAGAAGCAAGTGGCCGATCTGCGCCTTGGGTTCGCGGTGGTCAACGGTGAGGGGCAAGGCCTCCAACCGCAGGCGCCTGACGTTGCAGCATCTGTGGTTGCAGCGCCTCCGGTTGCGGCGCCTGACTCGGGCGTGGACGCACTGGGGTTGATGACCAACGTGGCGGTCTCCGTCGAGGCACTCGAAGCAAACGGGCGAGTCGCAGGCGATGTCGTGGCTCAGGGGGTGACGAGGGCCGCCAGCCGTCCGTCCGCGCCGCCGCCCGAACCGCAGCCTGAAGTGGCGACCGCCGCCAATCCGTTCTCGACCTTCTCGCTCAATGTGACTGATGTGTCGTTCAAGCTCGCCGCGGCGAGCCTCGAACAAGGCGCGCTCCCGGACGCCTCGCGCATCCGGAGCGAGGAGTTCCTGAACGCGTTCAACTACCGCGATCCGGAGCCGGTGCGGGGCGCGCCGGTCGCGTTCGCCTGGGAACGGGCGCGCTACCCTTTCGCCCACAACCGCGAGGCGATCCGTTTCTCGGTGCAGACCGCCGCGCGGGGCCGGTCGGCCCTGCGTCCGCTCAACCTCGTGTTGTTGCTCGACAGCTCGGGCTCGATGGAACGGGCTGATCGCGTCGCCATCGTCCGCGAAGCCCTGTCGGTGCTGGCCCAGAAACTCGAGGCCCAGGATCGGATCAGTGTCGTTGCCTTTGCCCGCACGGCCCGGCTTTGGGTCGATGGCGTTTCAGGAAGCCAGGCCAGGGAGGTTCTGGACGGGATCAGCAGACTGACGCCCGAAGGGGGGACGAACCTCGAAGACGCGCTGAACGTTGCCTACGAGACGGCGGCGCGGCATTTTGTCAGTCACGGCGTGAATCGTGTGGTGTTGCTCACCGACGGCGCGGCCAACCTGGGCGACGTCGATCCCGAATCGTTGAAGCAAAAGGTCGAGTCGGCTCGCAAGACGGGGATTGCGCTCGATTGCTTCGGCATCGGGTGGGAAGGGTACAACGACGATTTGCTCGAAGTGCTCTCGAGCCATGGCGACGGGCGCTACGGCTTTGTGAACAGCCCCGAGGAAGCGGCCACCGGGCTGGCGGAGCAACTGGCCGGCGCGCTCGAAGTCACCGCGGCCGATGTCAAGGTCCAGGTCGAGTTCAACCCGCATCGGGCGACGGCCTGGCGGCAGATTGGCTACGCCAAACACCAGCTCACGAAGGAGCAGTTCCGCGACAACACGGTCGACGCCGCCGAGTTGGGCGCGGCCGAGTCGGGCAACGCCCTTTACATCCTCGAACTCAATCCGCGCGGTCAGGGCGACGTCGGCACCGTGCGGGTGCGCTACCGCGAGGCGGCCAGCGGCCTCTACCGCGAACACGCCTGGCGCGTGCCTTACACCGGCCCGGCGCCCGGGCTCGAGGAGTCCAGTCCGGCCATGCGCCTGGCTGTCACCTCCGCCGCGTTCGCCGAATGGCTCGCGTCGAGCCCGTTCGCCGGCGAAGTCACGCCCGACAAGTTGCTCGGCGCCATGTCGGGGGTGACCGACGCCTTCGGTCCGGACGCCCGGCCGAGGCAACTCGAGACGATGATCCGCGCCGCCAAATCGGTCAGCGGACAATGAAGAGTGAAGGCAACAACATGACTATCCGAACGACATTGGGCCAACAGGGGTCTTTCTGCAGTGCATCTGGAGATTGTCTGTGGGGAGCGAGTTTGCGCCGCGTGGGGACACGCGGCCTACACCGGGAGTCTGCAACCGGTGTCGGCCCGGTGCCCGCACCGGGCGACACAAGCGCCGACAACAACCAGATGCACCGGTTTCTCGGACTGCGCCGGGGCAAAGACGGAACCGAACCTGCAAGGGCCTCCCATATTCTGAAGGAACACCGCGATGCACTCTGCCCGCCCCTCGATCGCCCTCGCGATTGCTGGGGCGTCTTCGTCCATCCGATTGCAGTGCAGAGCATCGTTGCGCCGGCTCTTCTGGCCTTGTGGCTGGCCGCTTCAGCCTTCGCGGGCGATCCCGATCCTGCCCCGGCCCCAGTCCCGCCCCAGACGCCGGCGTCCGCACCCGCTGCGAGTTCGCCCGCCGCTGTCGAGGTCAAGGCAATCGCTCTGGACGGCCAACTCGATGCCGAGAAAGCGCGTCTGGTCATCGAGGCGGATTTGCGTGGGCTGACCTCGGTGCGCGAGAAGTGCATCCCGAGCGCGGCTATTCAGCAGACGATTGCCGTGTCGCGCGCGAAGCTCACGCACACGATCTCGATCCAGATCGACGCCGTTCAAGGCGAGTTGAAGGAGGTTGGGCTCGGGCTGTCGGGTGTTGGCGAGATCACGCGGGTGACGAGCGACGCCCTCGAGCACTGGAGCGTGCGGCGCGGACCCGACGGCGCCCGCAGTCTCGTCTTGTGTGTGAAGAGGGCGGACA
>DAOOQY010000800.1:0-2711 GCA_035389025.1 Verrucomicrobiota bacterium | reverse complement strand
CGGCCCGGGCAGTCTCGACGCCCTGAACCAGAGCCTCGTTCACCTTGCGGTTGCGAACCGGAAGGTAATGCGCGATTATGCTGAAATAATCAGGGAAAATGGCATTTTGTTGTTGATGTGTGGGCGGATGTGTGGGATTATGTTGGACGGAAAGCGCAACGTGGAGCGATGGGTCGCAGCACGGCGCAAAACCAAAACAGAACACCACTTATGCCACTCGAACTCAGAAAACAACGGGACGGCCGGCCACGCGATTCTTGGTACGCTCGCTACGAAATTGGCGGCCGACGCTACGTCATTTGCCTCGGTGTGAAGGTTCAGGGAAACGCGCCGGCATCCCTGTCACTCAAGGAAAAGGGAGACATGGATTTTGAATGCTCCCGCGTGGCCGCGCAGGCGAAGCTGGATCAGATCGTGGAGGAGGCCAGGTCGAAACGGGGCTCGGCTCACCTGGTCGAGCGACTTTACGAAATGAAGACGGGCGAGAAGGTGAAGTCGGTGAGGCTCAGTGAAGTGCAGGAGGAATGGACCCGGCTGCCACGCAAGCGCGAGCCGTCCAAGTATTACGTGCGACAGTCCCGGGCCATCCTGGGCCGGTTCGTGGAGTTTGTGCGGGCGCGGAATCCGAAGTGTCAGGAACTGAGCGAGGTAACGCGGAGCCTGGGGCGAGCTTTCATGGATGCCGAGGCGGAACGCGGCATTGCGGCCAAGACGTGGAATGCCGAGGTGATGTTGCTGCGGTCGGCGTGTCGAGAGTTGCTGCCGGACGGCGGGCTCAACCCGTTCCTGGGTGCGACGTCGAAAGCGGGTGAGACGGTGTTCCGGAAGCCGTTCACGCCGGAGGAGATGAAGGCGATTCTGGACACGGTGAAGGATGACGATTTCATTCGGCCTATCATTGTGACGGGGATGTGCACGGCTTTGCGGCGGGGCGATTGCTGTCTGCTCAAGTGGAAGGACGTGGACCTGGAGCGGCGGTTCATCACGGTGAAGACGGCCAAGACCGGTCAGACGGTGGGCATTCCCATTTTTCCGCTGCTGCTGGATGAGTTGTGGAAACAGGCTGATAAGTGCGATCTGGACGGGCCAAAGGTGAAAGCTGAGGGTGGGAAACCGACACCTCACCCAACCGTCTCCCCGGTCGAGGCGGAGACGGTGGCAACCACCAGGGCCGGAGGCCTGCTCCACACCGTGCGGGGAGAGGAAGCGGCTCGCTCGGAGAGCAAGCCCTACCCCAGAGAGGGTTACGTTTTTCCCAAGCAGGCGAGGATGTATGTGGAGAATTCGGACGGGATTACGTGGCGGGTCAAGAAGGCCCTGGCGGTGGCGTTGGGCGGCTTTGCCAAAGCAGACACCGGAGAGCAGAAAGCAGAAACTGCGCTGCCTGAGGTGCCGGCGGACGAGGCGCGCCGGCGGGGGCGGGAGTTCATCGCGGGTTTGCCGAACTCGGTGAAGACGCGGCACATGCTGGCGGTGTTCGAGGCCTATATGGATGGGAAGTCGGCGGCCAAGGCGGCACTGGCAGCGGGCGTGTGCAAGGCGTCGGCGGGGGCGTATCTGAACGAGGTCGAGGCCGCTGCGGGGTGCCGGATTGTGCGCGGGCGGACTGGGGGTTGCAGTTTTGTAGCGGCGTTGAGGTCTGATGCCAGCCTGCTGCGGGTTAGGCGGCCTGGTGGCGTGCGCAGGGCCAGCGTGCGGGATTTCCACAGCTTCCGGGTGACCTGGGTCACGCTGGCGCTGACTGCCGGGGTGCCGCTGGAGCTGGTGCAGAAGGTGACGGGGCACAGGACCACCGACATTGTGCTGAAGCATTATTTCCAGCCAGGCCGGGAAGACTTCCGCCAGGCGCTGCACTCGGCCATGCCGAAGCTGCTGACCAACGGGCATAAGACAGTCAAAGAGGAAATGCGCGAGCTGATCGCGATAGTTAGGCCGGTGGCGCTGCGGGAGCGACTGCTCAAGGTTTGGGCAAAGTGGTGAACGGCGGGCGGTTGATGGTTGAGAGTTGAGAGTTTGAGACGGGGGGGCTACAGGCTTGACGGCATTTGCAGCGGGAAGGCAGGGAGGCGCAGAGGCTGGTTTGACGGGCGGGGGCGGAGACGAGAGGTTCCACTCTAAGGGCAATTGGTTGCCTTAGAGTGGTGCGCGTCGTCGCTGCGGAACGCGCCGGTCGCAGCGGCCGGCGCTGTCCGCGCGATTAGGTGTCATGCCAACCAGCCAGACAGGGTCATGGTTCGAGGGTCGAGGATCTCACGGCCACCAACAAGGTGCATTTGTACCGTGGGCGCTATAACGACTGAGTGTGAGACTAACCCGACGCAAAACGCGGAGCCACACTGATCAAAACTAGACCCTCGGCACCCGGAAAAGCCTCAGCGAGAGGTATGCTAGTCGCTTTACACTCCCCCGAAACTCAGGGCAGCGGCACAAGCCGGTAAAGCCGCTTCGGCTGGCCTTGCGCGGAAACGTCAAAGTAAAGCTGCGTCGTGTTGGTCATCGCGATCGTGGCTAAGGTGAACCAAGCGTCGATCGGGCCAACGGCATTGATCCCATCCACGCGCACACTGGTGCCCGGCGTGCCGGTCACAGTGATCGCGGGGGTAACGCGCGGGTCGAGGACCGACCGCACACTGGGAGAGCCGCTTTGCCAGGCACGGTAGTACCGTTGCGGAAGCGGATAGACAGGGTCGAAGCAGTATTGTGGTGCGCTG
>DAOOQY010000799.1:0-2712 GCA_035389025.1 Verrucomicrobiota bacterium | reverse complement strand
CAAGCAACGCCGCCATGGCAGCGACTGGTACCGCAATTTTGAGCTCCATATCCCGGTGAGACGTCTTGACATTTGGACCAGGCCGGCGGTGCAGAAGGCGCTCAGCGAGACACTCAACTTCCTGTCGGACGACCGCTGGGACTTCAAATTCGCGCAACTGACCAGAGAAATCCCGATCAACCTGCTGATTGACTTCAACCGGGACGGGCCGTGGTTTCCACCGGATGAGGTCATGCTGTTCTCGGGCGGCCTCGACTCGCTCGCCGGCGCGGTTGACGGACTCGTCAACCACGGCAGGAAACTGGCGTTGGTGAGTCATCGCTCGGTCGCTCCTGTCGACAGTCGCCAGCGGGAAATTGTCAGGAGACTGCAAGCGCTGGGCGGTCGCGGAGGTCAGGCGGTGCACATTCCGGTATGGGTGAACCGGCGCGGGGCAACCGGAAGCGACACCACACAACGCGCCAGGTCGTTTCTGTACGCCATGCTGGCGGCCGCCGTGGCCATCATGCACGATATGGACCGCATTTGCTTTTACGAGAACGGGATAACGAGCATCAATCTCGCTCCGGTGGAACAGGTGGTGGGCGCCAGAGCCAGCCGCACGACTCATCCGAGAACGCTTCACGGCTACGCCCGGCTCCTGACCGCCGTCACCGGCCGGCCTTTCGAGGTCGACAATCCGTACTTCTGGAAAACGAAGTCGGATATAGTGCGAGTGATCAAGGAGGCCGGCCAGTCTGAGTTGGTGGGTCTATCCAAGAGTTGCACCCACACCCACGGCACCACGAAAGAGCACCCCCACTGCGGCGTCTGTTCCCAGTGTGTGGACCGGAGAATCTCCACGGCGCATAACGAGTTGGAGACGTACGACCCCGGGCATAAGTATGTGACGGATATCTTCAATGGTCCTCTCCCCAAGAAGACGAAACCGACGGAGCGGACAATGGTCGAATCGCTCATCCGTCACAACCGCGAACTGGAGCAGATGGACGAGGTTCAGTTCTGGACGCATCACGAGCGGCTCTCATCGGTTTTGCCGTACGTTGACGGGAAAGGGGTCGAAAAGCCACTCAGGATATTCGAATTGCTGCACCGCCACGCTCGGCAGGTCGGGGAGGTCATCAACGCCCAGATCAGAGCCCGTGCGGACGCCATCCGGCTGGGGCAGATCGACCCAGACTCGCTTCTGGGCATCCTGACCGAAGGAGCGTGCCGCAAGCCTACTGCAGAACTGCCATTCCGACCGTTTCCGACGCCCGAGGGGGCCGGCTGGGAGGAGATCACGATCGAGATCACTTCCCGGGAAACGCTCCGAGTCACGTGCCGCGGGATAACGAAATCTTACAGCGCCTACGAGCTCGGGTTTGTCGATCGCCGCAAGACCGACCGGTTCACCAACCAGTGGCGGCTTCTTGAGGCTTTTGCGGCGCAGGGCGGCCAGATTTACTGGGAGAGCAACAAGTCCAGTGAGGGGCTCCAGAAGGCTGTTCAGGCGCTGAAGGCGAGGCTCTGCCGGATATTTGGCCTGAAGGACCCGCCGATTGCCAATTACACGAGGGTCTCCGGCTACGTAACCAAGTTCACGATCCGGGACGTCTCCTTCCGTGGTGGCTCACATTCCGAAATTTCGGAATCTTCACGCCCGTAATCGCCCACTTTTTTTCACCAGCAAATTCGTTCAGCCACAGTCGCTTACGACCATGGCCGTGGCTTTTGTCGACCTTTTTCAAGGGTCAACCGGATTTTTCGCCAATAGCGACCGGAAGGCAAATGGTTTGACACCAAACCACAGCAATCCGGTACGGACGCGGCCCGGAGGGTTCTTCCACAGTCAAACCTGCCTTCCGGGCCGCTCCTTGTTTGGTGAAGCGATGAAAAGGCGACGAAACCATCCAACCCGGCTCCTGAAACTCCGCAGGAGCTACACCATGCGCGAACTGGCCCGCGTGCTGGGCGTCCATGTCCGCACCGTTCAGGTGTGGCATCGAGACGGCATGTCCCCGATCAATCCAGGCGACCGACCCTTGCTCTTCCTGGGCGAGGAAGTCAGGCGGTTTGCCGCCGACCGACGCAAAAGGAGGAGCTGCCCCCTCCGGCCCTCTGAGTTCTACTGCCCCAGATGCCGGGCGGCGAGGGAATCGAACCTCCGGGACCTCCGCATTGAATGGGATGGCCGCCGGATGGGACGCGACGATGAGTTCGCTTTGATCAAGGGAAAGTGCCCCATTTGCGACTGCCTCCTCACGCGGTTTGCCACCCGGAAGAAGCTCTTGGGCTCGGTTTGGGAGGCGATACTCGCGCTGCGTAATGGACGTTTATGGGGTGCTGCCGGTAACTGCGTGGAGACTGACTTGAGCAGGGAGGGGTATCATGCAAACTAACGTGGCCAACGCCAAGATCAAACGGCGGTATTTCGAGCGGCTGGACGAAGCGGATGGGCTGGCGGAATCGACCATCGACGCCTACAACCAAGCCATCTGCCGCTACGAAGAATACTCGGGCCGGGAGGACTTCCGCAAGTTCAACCGCGCCCGCGCGGTGGGGTTCAAGCGATGGCTGGAGGAAGGAACGGGTGGTCGGGCGCTCTCTCCCGGAACGGTCTACCATACCCTGCGATATCTCAGGGCGTTCTTTACCTGGCTGTCCGGGCAGGCGGGCTACAAATCGAGGATCAGCCTCGACGACGTCGCATACCTTGCCCTCGACAAGAAG
>DAOOQY010000798.1:0-2715 GCA_035389025.1 Verrucomicrobiota bacterium | reverse complement strand
TTTTTTTGCGAACAGGGAAAGCCCCTGCACGTGATCGCTGTGCGCATGCGTGATCAGGGCACGGGCCACCCCGCGCTGCGGATCGATATGGAAATCGCCCGCGGGACAGTACAGGCCCTCGGGGGCAACTTCGATTACACGTCGCAAATTCGGATTGCCTGGCGCAGCGACGCGAGCGGGTCGGGGCGTTTCGGGACAAACTCCTGACCGACGAATCCCTTGTATCCGGTGGCGACGATCGCCCGCATGACAGCCGGGTAGTGGATTTCCTGGGTGTCGTCGATTTCGTTGCGGCCCGGGTTGCCGCCGGTGTGGTAATGGCCGATATGGGGGCTGTAATCGTTGATCGAGCGGATCAGGTCGCCCTCCATGATCTGCATGTGGTAGATGTCGTAAAGGAGCTTGAGCCATTCGGAGCCGACCTGTTTGCAGAGTTCGACGCCCCAGGCGGTGTGATCGGCCATGTAGTCCTTATGGTCCACCTTGCTGTTCAGCAATTCGAGAATGACTGTGACCTTGTGTTTCTCGGCGATGGGGACGAGCTTCTTGAGGCCAAGGGCGCAATTCTCGAGGCCTTCCGCGTCGGACATCCCGCGGCGGTTGCCCGAGAAGGTGATGATGTTTGGGAAGCCGAACTGGGCCACCTGCGGGATCATCCGTTCGAAGCCCTCGAGCAGCTTCTCGTGGTGCTCGACCCGGTTCCATCCGTAACCGATGTTGTCCGGACCGTTGCACATGGCGCAGACCAGTCCGTGCTTCTTGACCACCGGCCAGTCGTCCGGCCCGAGGAGTTCCACCGACTCGATGCCGATTTCCTTGCAGGCGGCGCACAGGGCATCGAGGCTCGTCTTTCCATAACACCAGCGCGAGACCGAGTGGTGGATGTTGCCCTTGAGCCCGTCCGCGGTGCCCTCGGCGGCCAGAGCGGTCGATGTCCATTGAGCAGCGCCGGCCAGTGCGGCGCTGCCTGCGAGGGTCTTGAGCACGGAACGGCGTGAGAGGCGTGTGTTCATACGAGGATTGGAATTATAGCGTCTGCCAACACGATGTCATCGTCGGGAGGTATTCAACCCAACGCGCGCGCGGCGTCAACCAGCAATCGCGGCACCAGCAATCGCGCGCGCCTCGTCAAGCGAGAAGCTCGGCCGGCGCCACCTCGATCGCGTCGGCAAGCTCGTGGGGGATCGTCCGCGCCTTGAGTTGGCCGTCGGCGGTGTGCGTCACGCAAACGACGGTCAGAACACCGCGCGCGGCCTCGACAGGCGGTTCGGCGGTGAGGTTGTGGAACTTGACCAGGTAGCTGAGCACCTTGGCCTTCTTCATGCGGACCAGCAAATGGACCTCGACCAAGTCCTCGAAGCGCAGAGGCGACCGATAATCGCAGGAGACGTGGACGCGAGGGAAGCCGAGCGGCGGGTCGAAACGCCGCATCATGATGGAATAGCCGAGCGACCGGAAGAAGGCGTGTTCGGCGCTTTCCATGTAGCGGAAGAAATTCGAGAAATGGACGATGCCGGCCGCATCGGTTTCCGAGAACTCGACGCGCCTTTGGAGTTTGATTTCGAAAGCCATGGATGCGGATTGTCGACGGTGTCCTGCGACGGACCGTTAGGCAAGGGATTCAAAGGGCCGATGTCAAGCGCCCGAACAACCGGAGCATGGCATCGGCCCCCGACCCGATCGAGTAGGCCGTGCGGACGGCGCGCCGTCCCGCCTCGCCCAGTGCCCGGCATCGCGCCGGATCGAGCACCAAATCCTCGATAGCCTGCGCCAGCGCCCGAGGATCACCCGCGGGGCAGACCACACCGCCGCCCGTTGCGCAAACGATTTCGGGAAAGGCTGCGTGGTTGGGTTGCACCACCGGCACGCCGGCGGCCAGCGCCTCGATCAGGTACATCCCGAAGGCTTCGCCGTAGAGCGCCGGAACCGAAAACACCGTCAGCGCGGTCAGGAATGCGATCTTGGCGGAGCGTTCGAGGTTCGGATGGAACTCGACATCGGCCAGAAGGCCGCTGGCTCGCAGTCGCGTGCGCATGTCCTCGACAAAGGCCGCATCGGCTGGCCCGCACCCGCCTCCCACCTTCAGACGGAGCGTTGGCACCCGCCCGCGGCGTCGGATCGCGATGAACGCGTCGACCAGCGTGTCGAGGCCCTTCTCCGGGCACATGCGTGCGAAGTAGCCCAGGACAGGGGCGCGACCGGATGGCACGACCCGCGGCCCGTTGGTCGTGAGCCGTGAGGCGTCGGGCGTCGAGGCGGACGCCTGGTCTGTGGACTGCGGCGTTTCGCATGCCGGGGGATGGGCGGCAGGCGGGGCGGGGTAGCCATCGAGATTGATTGCAGTCGGCACCACTTCGATGCGGTCCCCCGCGACCCCCAGGCGCGCGCGCATCCGATCCGCGAAGTAGCGGCTTGGGGCGACGAACAACTCGATCTCGGACGCCCGAGCGGCGAGGGTCTTCCAGACCTCAGTGCGCAAGGGCTCGGGCATGCTGTCGAGGAAACTGTCTTCGCCGGCCAGCAGACAGACCACCGGAACGCCCAGGTCGCGTCGGATTCGGCGAGCGGCTCCGATCAACAGCGCGTTCGACAAGCAGACCACGTCCGGTTTGCGCTGACCGCGCAGCCAGACGATGAACTCATCCAGATCGCGCGCCTGGTTTCCTTCCTCGCCGCGCAGCATCGACAGTGTCAGATCCGCCACGTCGCGCGCGC
>DAOOQY010000797.1:0-2721 GCA_035389025.1 Verrucomicrobiota bacterium | reverse complement strand
CGGTCCCCGTGCGTCATCGAACTCGAACTGCCTCCGGGTCCGTATCGGGCCGACTGGGTCGAGACGCGCGCCGGGCGAGTCTTGGGCTCCGAAGCCGTGGCGTACCGGGGCGGTCCGTGCCGGCTCCAGAGCCCGGCGTTCGAGGACGACATCGCGCTGCGGCTCCTCCGCGCCGTGCGATGAGCGGAGGATGGCCGGCTTGCCAAAGAGCCTCTGCCGGGGCATCGTTCTCATCGTCAGTATGAAGTCGAATGCGCAGACACCAGCGCCGCGGATCGAACTGGGGCGACACATCGTCGCCGACCCGAGGATTTGTGGCGGGCAACCGACTTTCACGGGCACCCGCATCATGGTGTGGATTGTCTTGGAGCAGCTTGAACGGGGCATGACGTGGGCGGAGATCGTCGGTGAGTGGGACGGCAAGGTGTCGGAGGCGGCCATCGCCGAGGCCATCAGTATCGCGCCGTTAGTGGAAAAGCACGAGCCTTTCCGGGGATTCCATGCTGCTGCTCGACGAGAACCTACCAGCGCACCAGAGGCAGTTGTTGCGTGAAAGGCGCGTTCGCTTTCGCGTCATTGGCCGGACCAATGAACACGGCCTGACCTGCCTTTGCTCCAGCGAGGCGAGCCCGACGCCTGGGACGCGGCCTTCGAGTGGCTTTGGCCGATGGTCTTTGCCGTGGCGCAGGGAACACTTCAAGCCTGCCTGCCCCTAACCCGCATATTCACAACCCCCGTCAGTGCACAGGGCACTCGGCCTTCGCAAGAGGACTGCTGTGCGGGTTAGGCGGTGCGGTCCGAGAGGGTGATTTTGGCGCGGTCGAGCCAGGCCGGATCGGGCAGGGCATAGGGGCGGAAGGTTTCGAGCGTTCCGGCCTGGGCGTTGTGCAGGACGGCCCGGTGCAGGCCGAGCGTGCTGGCCTTGGGGCTGTCGATGAGGCTGGCCGAGTCGCTGGGGCTCATCTGGAAGAGGATGCGGAGTTCGAATTCGGTCAACGCGCGCCTGCTGAAGAACCGGCTCACGTTGTTGTAGGTGTCGCAGAGACAGAGCGCGTGGAGACCGACATGCGCCCCTTCGCACAGGAGCCGGTTGAGTTCGCGCCCCGGATCGATCGTCTTTTCATCTCTGTCGAGCGCCAGGCTGAAATCCTCTTCGAACCGCAGCCGCTTGAAGCGCTCGAGATGATGGATGCAGAGATAGACGGACGGAGCGGCGGCGGCGGCTTCGGGATCGCTGCGCGCGGCCAGTTCGGCGCCGACCATGCCCAGGGCCTCGTCGAGTTGGGCATTCCCCACCCAACGCACGTCGTGGGGGATTGAAGCCGTCACCCGCTCGAGGAAGGCCCGGTGCGGCGCGCCCGCGGGGGTGGCATCGAGGAGGAGGAACCGGGCCGTGCCGGGCGGGTGCTGCGCGGCCAGGGCGATCAGGGCAAGCCCGAGCATCGCCAGGGCGGGCTCGTCGTATTGGCCGACAATCAGGACGTGGTTGCCGCTCTGGCGATGGAGCGCGATTTCGGTGGGGCCTTTGATCGAGTTGGGCGCGCCCAGGTAGATGCGGGGTGCGGCGGGGCGCTCCTGTGGCCGGGCGCGCAGCAGTTCTTCGAGCAACCGATTCTCGCGCACGTCGGCGGGGGCGTTGCCCTCGAAGACCACTGGCGGGGCCGGCAATCCCGTGACCCGCTCCGCGCGGCGTTGGATTGTCTCGAGACAGGCGTCCCGTTCGGCTTCGGGCAGCCAGACGATTTGGAAGGGGCTGTTGCCCTCGATCGCGCCGGCGGCGTCGTTGTAGATCGCCTCGCCCGGACGCGACAGGAGGCGCGGCGCGGCGTTGTCTTCGTCCATGATCAACATGGCGTCGGCCTGGTTGCACTGGAGAGCGATGCGGACGACCATTTGGCCGAGAGTGGTGCGTGTGAGCGTGTACGCTCCGCCCAGGGTCTGGGAACCGAGCATGACGTGGATGCCGAAGGCGCGGCCTTGCCGCACCAGGCGGTCGAGGAGGAGAGCGGCGTTTTGGGCCACGCGATCGTCTTCGGTGAAGAACTCCTGGAACTCGTCGATGATTAGCAGGGCGCGCGGGAGGCGGTTGTTCGGGGGGGCCCGGTGGTAGGCCGGCAGGTCCTGGACACCGGCCTGCCGGAACAGGTCGCCGCGGCGCTGCAGTTCCTGATCGAGGCGCTGGAGGACGCTGAGTCCGAACTCGCGGTCGCTTTCGATGGCGACCACGCGGGCGTGGGGCAGTTGGTGCTCGCCGTAGCACTTGAACTCGACACCTTTCTTGAAGTCGACCAGGTAGAACTCGATCGCGTGCGGGCTGCACCAGAGGGCGAGATTGGTGACAAGGACGTGGAAGAGGGTCGACTTGCCCGAGCCCGTCTTCCCGGCGACAAGCGCATGCTGCCGGGTCCCTTTCCCGAGGGCCAGGTACTGGAGCTTGGTCGCCCCGGTGACGCCGATCGCCACGCGCAACTCCTGGGTGGTGTCGAGTGTCCAGAGATTCTCCTTGTCGGGAGCAATCTCGGCGAACGGCATCTCGACGCGGTTCGAGTCCACGCTCGCCTGTCCGAGGTTTGTGAGGATGGTCGTGACCGCCTCGGGCGGCGGCGGCTCTTCGAGACGCAAGGGCATCCCTTCGAGGCGCGGGTCCTCGAGTTCGAACGCCTGGTTCACCGCGGTGATCCGAACCCCGGCTTTGCGCAAGTCCTCCGGCGCCGCCTCGGC
>DAOOQY010000796.1:0-2722 GCA_035389025.1 Verrucomicrobiota bacterium | reverse complement strand
CCGCCGCCACCGCCCGCAGCGCCCCCATGTGAAACGCCTCGGGCCCCTCGTCCTGGAACCGCACATGCTCGACCTGCGCGCCCTCGCCAGCGACGAGCTGGGTCAGGGTATTGGTGAAAGTCGCCGCCCCTCCCAGGCTCGCGTACTGCTCGATCACCGTCACCTGGCTGTTGGCCTCGGCCACCAGCACGTTCCGCGGATGGGACGCCAGACCCGGCTCGATCCCGGACGAGAGAAACAGGGCATGGATCGGCGCGGCCACCGCCACTCCCGCCGCCACATGCAACACGATCCCATCGGTGCAATAGGCGTCGTTGAGGGCGCGAAAGGCACGGTCCTGACCTTCGTGCCAGGATGCAAGCTGTTGCTCGAGCCAGGCGCCGTCAGCCCTCAGGGTCTGGCTCAAACTGCGCACTTGGACCTGCCCCCCCACGGCCTCGATCCTCGACAGTTCGGGCGCAAAATGCCCATCCACAAAGACCAACCGCAGCCCTGACATTCCGGCCAGGGGCAAGCGATCGAGATCGGCGACGGTCACCGCGCGGGCCTCCGGACGCGGCAGCGGGCGGAACGGCAACCCCTCGATCGGAGCCAGGTTCGTGAACCGCCAGTCCTCGTGCCGCAGTGTGGGCAGACCCTGTTCGGCAAATCGGGCAAGTCCGGCCTTCCGGATCGCAAGCATCCAGTGCGGTTCGTGCGCGGAGGCGGCGGCCTCCGCCACGGACCCAAAGGCCTCCACAAACCGCCCCAGCCGGGCGGGGGGACTGTCATTCGCATCCATGTTCAGAAAAAGATCAAGACACCGTGAAATATGCGGGCTAGCCGGCAACCGGTTGCGCCGGCACAATCCAATCGTAGCCCCGTTCCTCGAGTTCCAGAGCCAGTTCCTTGCCTCCGGAACGCACGATCCGCCCGTCCATCAGCACATGGACGCGATCGGGCACGATGTGGTCGAGCAGCCGCTGGTAATGGGTGATGACGAGCGCGGACCTGTCGGGCCGTCGGAGTCGGTTCACCCCGTTCGCCACCACGCGCAACGCGTCGATGTCGAGTCCCGAATCGGTCTCGTCCAGAACGGCAAGAGTCGGTTCGAGCACCGCCATCTGAAAAACCTCGTTTCGCTTCTTCTCGCCCCCCGAGAACCCGACATTCACGGCCCGCTTGAGCAAATCCTCGTTCAATTCGAGCAGCCGGATTCTGTCCTTCACCAGGCTCAGGAACTCGATCGCGTCCACCTCGGGGAGTCCCCGGTGCTTGCGCACCTCGTTGAGCGCGGCCTTGAGGAAATAGGTGCTGTTGACCCCCGGAATCTCGACAGGATACTGGAAGGCAAGGAAAACGCCCGCGCGCGCCCGCTCCTCGGGACTCAGGGCGAGGAGGTCCTGGCCGAGGTAAGTGACCGAGCCCCGGGTCACCTGGTAGCCTTCCCGGCCCGCCAGAAGCGACGCCAGGGTGCTCTTGCCGCTGCCGTTGGGGCCCATGATCGCGTGCACCTCGCCGGGCAGAATGGTGAGGTTGATGCCCTTCAGAATCGCGCGGTCGTCGACGCCCGCCTCGAGGTTCCTGATGTCAAGAATCGGTTCCATCTTCAATCTGTCGTCCATGGTTGTCGCGGAAGCCTGGCCGGCCCGTCTCATCCGCGTTGTCGCCTCCTGCAATCCTCGCCCCCTTCCGCGCGGCACAGAAACTCGACTCGTCTGCAAGAAGATTCATCGGTCAGGGATCCTAGCCGACACTCCCCTCGAGGCTCACGCCCAGGAGCTTCTGCGCCTCGACGGCAAACTCCATCGGCAGTTCGCGAAACACCTCCTTGCAGAAGCCGTTCACAATCAGGTTCACCGCGTCCTGTTTCGAGAGACCGCGTTGGTTGCAGTAGAAAACCTGGTCCTCCCCGATCTTCGATGTGCTGGCCTCGTGCTCAATCTGGGCGGTCGGATTCTTCACATCGATGTAAGGGAATGTGTGAGCCCCGCACTGGTCGCCAATCAGCAGCGAATCGCATTGCGAAAAGTTGCGCGCCCCCGTGGCCGTCGGACGCATCTGCACCAGGCCGCGGTAGCTGTTCTGGCCGCGTCCGGCCGAGATGCCTTTCGAGACGATGGTGCTGCGGGTGTTCTTTCCCACATGAATCATCTTGGTGCCGGTGTCCGCCTGCTGGCAATGATTGGTCAGCGCCACCGAGTAAAACTCGCCGACCGAATCGTCGCCCAGCAACACGCAGCCCGGGTATTTCCAGGTGATGGCCGAGCCGGTCTCGACCTGGGTCCACGATATTTTCGAGCCGCGCCCCCGGCAGAGGCCGCGCTTGGTGACGAAATTGTAAATGCCCCCCCTGCCGTCCTTGTCCCCCGGATACCAATTCTGCACGGTCGAATACTTGATCTCCGCGCTGCCCAGCGCGATCAACTCGACCACAGCGGCGTGGAGCTGGTTCTCGTCCCGCATCGGCGCCGTGCACCCTTCGAGATAACTGACGTAGCTCCCCTCGTCCGCGACCAGCAGCGTCCGCTCGAACTGCCCCGTGTTGGCCGTGTTGATCCGGAAATAGGTCGACAGCTCCATCGGGCAGCGCACCCCCTTGGGCACGTAGCAGAAAGAGCCGTCGCTGAACACCGCCGAGTTGAGCGCCGCAAAGAAGTTGTCCGTATACGGAACAACGGTCCCCAGGTACTTCTCGACCAGGTCCGGGTGTTCCCGAACCGCCTCGGAGAACGAGCAGAAC
>DAOOQY010000795.1:0-2724 GCA_035389025.1 Verrucomicrobiota bacterium | reverse complement strand
CGAAGAAGACACCTACCGCGCGCTGGCCACACTCCACAACATCGAGTTCATCGACCTCTCCAAGACCTCCCTGCCCCCCAATTTCAAGGAATTGGTCCCCGTCGCGGTCATGCTCAACCACCGCGTCGTCGCCGTCGCCGCCGAAAACGACACGCTCGTTCTCGCCTTCTCCGATCCCCCCCGCCAGGCCGAGGTCAGCAACCTGCGGCTTCTGCTCAATCGCAAAATTCGCCCCCTCCTGACCACCCCGAGCTGCCTGCGCGCCATCATCAAACAGCATTTTGGCCTGGGCGCCGAAACCATTCAACGGCTGCGAGAGGACCGGGGCGCGACCGAAGCCGCCCAGGAAATCGTCTTCGATGTCGCCAAGGCGGAATCGGACGGCACCGATGCCGTCGACGCCAGCATCGCGCGTTTTGTCGACCAGATTCTCTCCGAGGCGCTCCGCCTCCAGGCCACCGACATCCACCTCGAACCTTACAACGCCACGATCAAACTCCGCTACCGCATCGACGGCGTCATGCAGACCGTCCCTGTCCCGGCGGAACTCCGCCAGGTCTACGGCGCCCTGGTCTCGCGTCTGAAAGTCATGGCGAGCCTCAATATCGCCGAAAAACGAGTCCCCCACGATGGGCGCATCACCATGAAAACCGAGGACGAAGAGTACGACCTGCGCGTCTCGATCGTCCCAACCAAACACGGCGAATCGGTCTGCTTGCGCGTTCTCGGACGCCAGAGCCTCATGCTCGAACTCAAGGAACTCGGTCTCGAAACCGCGCAGGAAGCGCTCATCCGGGAACTCACGCAATTGCCCCAGGGCCTTGTCCTGCTCACCGGCCCCACCGGCAGCGGCAAGACCACAACCCTCTACGCCGCCCTCGCCCATGCCAACGACGAAGGCCGCAAGATCATCACGATCGAGGACCCCATCGAGTATCAACTCGAGGGCGTGGTCCAGATTCAGACCCGCGAGGAGGTGGGCCTCTCGTTTGCCAGCGGATTGCGCTCCGTCCTCCGACACGATCCCGACGTTGTGTTGATCGGCGAGATTCGCGATTCCGACACCGCTGAAATCGCCGTGCGCGCCGCCCAGACGGGCCACCTGGTCTTCTCCACCCTCCATACCAACGACAGCATCAGCGCCATCACGCGTCTCCTGGACATGGGAATCGACCCGTTCCTGCTCGGCTCCTCGCTGGTCTGCAGCATCGCCCAGCGCCTGGCCCAACGCATCTGCCCCCACTGCAAACGGCCCGAACCCGACCTTCCGCCCGACCTGCGCCAGGAGATGGCCGCGGCGCTCGGCCTGGCGCCCGAATCGGTCGAGGCCTTTCGCGGCGAGGGATGCATCGAATGCCAGCTCAAAGGCCATCGCGGACGCGTCGGCATCTACGAGTTCTTCGTCATGACCGACGAAGTGGCCGACCTCCTCGGCCCGAGCATCAAGACCGGCCAGTTGCGCGCCGCCGCGCGCGTCCACGGCTGGCGCACCTTGCGCGAACACGCCTGGCCGAAAGTCCAGGCCGGACTCGTCTCCATCTCCGAAATCCAGCGGCTCACCCGCCGCATCAAACCGTCCGCCCTCGAAGTCGCCGGCTAGCCCGACACTGCTCCCACCCGCACACGAACCGCTTCCCAGTCGCGGGATGGCGCCGATGCCCCGGACCCCGCCCTCGATTTCCCCTTGACCCGGTCGCCCGTGATCACGCCCTCGTATCGGGTCGTGAACCTCTTCCCAACAACCAGCCGCGTGACCTCGAATCGCAACCGACCGTCCTTGAATTCGATCTTCTCAAGAGGCAACTCCTTTCGATCGGCCCCCACGGCCACACCGACCAGTCTGGCGTCGACCCTGCGAAGTCGAATCTCGGCTTCCAACACCCTGTCCGGCCCGACCGCGTAAGACCATTTCCAGGTGCCGGTCGGGTCCACCGCCTCCGCCTCCGTGTCCGCGCACCGCGCCGTCAAAACGAGGCAAAGAACGAAGGCCACCCGGAGCGCCCTCAGGGCGCCCAGGGCAACCATGGACATCCAACCGCTCGCCGCGCTTCGGGATCGTGAACCTGGAGCGGCGCAAACTGCGCACGCTTCAGCGCCGTCTTTGCTATCGAGTTTCATGGCCGGTCTCACCGCAAGCCCAATCCGATGACCTCCTTGCAGTACTTGAGACTGCGTTCGAGTTCGCTCTTCTGATACTCCTGCTCCGCCGTGTTGTCCGGCGAACGATGGGGCGCCAGCGGCTTTCCCCGCTTCGCCAAAGCCAGAAAACGCGCGAAGTCGGCCCCGCGCGCCTTGGGCCAGACATCCCAGAACCCCGGTTTCAGATATGGAAAATCGACAGCGAACCCGGAGATGATCTCGACATGGACCGGCATGCCCGGGCAAACCCGGGCGAGCTTGGCAAAGAACGCGGGCGAATCGATGCATCCTTCCCCAATCGCCGTCCACTGCACCTTCGCGCCATCTTCATACTCCCAAACCATCGAGTCGCGGATGTGCGTGCTGGCGATGTAGGGAGCCAGAACCTCGAGGCTCGCCATCGGATCCTCGAGCGTCCAGGTCGAGTTCCCCGAATCGAACGTGGCGCCAACGTAGTCCTTGCCCGCAGCCTCGATCAGCGTGACCAACTCCCAGGCCTGCATGTCGCCCGCATGGTTTTCAATCGAGATTTTGACGCCGGCATCCAGCGCCTGCGACCGGACGCTCCGGCACACGCGCACCGTG
>DAOOQY010000794.1:0-2729 GCA_035389025.1 Verrucomicrobiota bacterium | reverse complement strand
CCTTGAGTATCCTGGTGTAAGGACTGCTGTCCACTCCATCCCGCGTAACCACACTCAAGTCGGTGATGCCTGGGCTTTGGGATGCGCTGGCATGGTAAGCCACATGCTTGCCGTCCGGGCTGAATAGGATCTCGCGTGTTGCAGCGGCGAAGTAATCACGGCTCTCCTTGCCATCCACAACAACGCGCGTTGTTCCAGCGTAAAGCATCCTCTTCTTGCCGGCCACGTTCGGACCGGCAGGTGCAGCGCCCTTCTCGTCCACGTCAAACATTGCAGAGGTGTCGCCCGGAGCGTTGGACCTGCCCATCACATAGGCATAGCGAAGCCCGTCGGGGCTAAATTTCAGCGAATCAGGAGCAATGTTCTGAACCGGACCCTCTTTGCCATCCAGCACGAGGACGTCCTCGTTGAGACCCTTCTTGCCAACGTAAGCCAGGCGGGCACCTGTTGGGCTGAAAGTGAGACTGTGGACGCCCCGATAGCTCGAACCTTCCACGCCGTCGTAGAGCACCGTCGATTGCAGCCCGCGTTGGCAGGGCATGGCGATGTGCTGACAATCGCTGCTCAAGACGGCCGCCGAGTACTGCGCCGCAATCGGCAACTTCCCAAGCAACACCTCACGCGTGATCAATTGGCCACCGTCTGGGCTGGTTCCAGCGCCTGCCCGGTATGTGGCGATCAAAATGCAGCCGCAGGTAGCGACACCCAGGGCTGATCGCAATTGGCGGCAAACTGGGGAAGAAATCAAAGGGATCATACATCAATAGGAGAACCGCTCGGGGCATGCATTCTATTTCGGTGATCCTGGCTGTAACGGGGCAAGCACGACCCGGAAGCCGTGGTAGCCGAGGACGTCTGCAAGTATCGCAGGCCAGCACCTGCGTGCGGCGGACCGGCAATCGGCGGCAGAAGAGCCCCAACTGCCCGCGCGTAACACTTGGCCCCATCCACTTGCTTCAGCCGGAGGACCTTGGGGATCGGTGGCCGTCCCTTCCGCATAGAGACCGTGCCAGTCCGGACACCACTCGAACACGTTGCCATGCAAGTCATAAAGTCCCCGGGGATTGGGCCGCTTCCGTCCTCAATCCGTAACGGCCGACCTTGAGGTGTTCACGATATCCAACTCCACGCTCACCCATTCCTTCCGACCCATGGTTCCGCGGCGCTGGGCCAGGAGACGGATTTGGCCTGGTCTGTCGAAGGCGAGTTTGAAGATCTTCTCGAAGGTGGGCCCTTCCACGCCGTCCACCAGAGGAACCGCGTCGTCATCCGCGCGCTGGGCCAAGGTGGCCAGATGCCGGGAGTCTGCGCTGAAGAGCAAAGGGAAGGCCGGGTGCTGATAGGCTTTGCCCGCCGCACCGTCCAGGACCACACACCACACGCCTCCGCGCTTGGCCCAGTAAGCGATGTGCTGGCTGTCCGGGCTGAAGACATGCCCGCCGGCGCTTTCCCACCCGAGGCTCTCCTTGCCGTCCACGATGATCATCCATTTCCTGTCCCGACACGCCGCACAGGCGAACCTCCGGCTGTCCGGGCTGAAGCTGACCGCTGCGACGCCGAGTTCGCCGTAGGGCCCAAACTCGCGGTTGTCCACTTTGAGCCAACTCTTCCCGCCCCGGCCCTGACCAACGGTGAAGCGGCGGCTGTCTGGACTGAATACCACCGTTCCATCCAAGGTCCCTTCGCCTGATGCCACTTCTTTGCCGTCGAGTATCACCAGCGATTCGCTGCCACGCCTCGCCACATACGCGAACCGCCGGCTGTCGGGGCTGAAGTAACAGTCGCCCACGCCCGTGAACACGGGCCCCGCCTGACCATCCACGACATAGCGCGATTTCGGCGGGAGCCCCAGGCCGTAGGCGAAGCGGCGCCCGTCCGGACTGAAGGTGCAAGTGTTCTCCACGATCTCGTCAGGTACGGGGATTTCCCTGCCGTCCAAGACAATGATGTTGGTCTTGTCATCACGGGTGGCCATGTGCGCAAAGTGCTGGCTGTCCGGGCTGAACCTCAACTCGCCCAATGCGGGATAGACCGGACCGATCCGATCGTCCATCACCACCACGCCCCGGCTGTAACCCCACCCCCCACCGAACGCCAAATGCCGGCTATCCGGGCTGAATAGCGGGGCCTCGCCATAGCTGGCAAAAACCGGGGCCTTCGCTTCTTTACCGTCGACGACCACCATGACGTTCGTGCGTGTCATTGCCCAGTACGCCAGCCGTTTGCCGTCCGGGCTGAAGGTGAGGTTCGACACAACATCGTAGGCCTTGCCTTCCACGCCATCGAGGCAGACGCGCTGTTCGCGGCCGCCGACGGGATAGGCGGCGTGCCGCGCATCCTCGCTGAACGCGGCTCTGTCCTCGTCGGCCATAATCGTGGGCCGGGCTACCACGACTTCGCTCTTCACCTCCAATCTGATGCTGGCCGCTTGGGGCTGGAGCATCGCCGTCACGCCAACGGCCAGCAACAGCTTGGCGACAGTGAGTGCGCGGCAGATCGCGGAGGGTGCTGATCTCATAACCGTGCGTGTGCTTCGATGAAGAACCCCGGCAAGCGGGTCGCCTTCGAGAACGGATCGTTGCGCGGCCGGGCGGCGACCACCGTCGGAAGTGACGACGTGTGAGCCGCCAGAACGGCGAGCAGTGTGTGCTTTCGTGTCATAGCGCGTTGGGCCGGCCGTTGTCGCTCACCAGAAATGACCCGGGTGTGCTCACGAAAAGTGACCTGCC
>DAOOQY010000793.1:0-2743 GCA_035389025.1 Verrucomicrobiota bacterium | reverse complement strand
ACAAACGACTGCCGGACCTCGTCCCCGGTTGCGTACAGGGCGCAAAAGCCGAGTGCCAGCCACGCCGCACGCCACGACCACGCGGGCGAAAACACGCCGCCGCTGCCGCTCAGCGCCCGAAAGCTCAACAACGCCAGGATCGCGTATTCGGTCAGATGCCCGCCTTTGCGGACGACGATCTGGATCTGTCGCACGGTCGCGTCGCTCAAATCCGGCTTGAACCAGCGCAGAACCGGGCCGATGAAGCGCGACGTCCGGCCATCCGACAACAGATCGCCCGAGCCGGTGAAAATCAGGGTGGCCCAGATCAGCACCGGCAGCCAAACTCGAGCCGTCGAACGCAACCAAGACATCGGTCGATGAAAGGGAAAAACGCACCTGAAAGCAAGAACACCCGACTGGGGGGGAGATTATGGGGGGAGATTATGGTTGCCTCGCGCCAGAACGTTGCTAGATTAACCGCTCGAATCGAAGCGGAGCAGTCCGTGTATTACTTCGTTTGATGTACGCAGCAGTGATGACAGCCATCGACGAATCGCTCAGGAACAAATCGACGCTCTACCAGGATTTCCTGGCGGAACGTGACGAAATCCTCAGGCACAAGTGGATCGAGTCCGAAAAGGCGGGGTACGACATCGGCTTCGAGCGCGCGTTGACGGATTGGAGCGTTCATCACCGCGGCCCATGGCGGCGCTGGCATCAGAGCCAGCGAGCCGGCCTGTCATGATCCGGAGTCCTGGCAGGTGCCGCCCGC
This sequence comes from Verrucomicrobiota bacterium, assembly GCA_035389025.1. Taxonomy (GTDB): domain Bacteria; phylum Verrucomicrobiota; class Verrucomicrobiia; order Limisphaerales; family J093; genus MWFF01. The sequence goes on along the minus strand of DAOOQY010000793.1, from coordinate 1,989 downwards.
GCTGAAGGTTCGCGGTGCAGCCTCGATTCGCCTTTGTTCACCTGGTGTCTCGGAGATTCTCTCAAGCATTCTTCATTTACCCCTTGCCGCTTCCTTTCATCGCTCTTCGTTTCCACTATGCCTACCCGCTCCCCTAAAAACCGTGTCGTCATGGATTCTCGAGCCATCGACCTGGCTGTGCGCCGGGTTGCCCGCGCCATCGCATCGCGCGCCGAAGACCACGCCCGAGTCGTGTTGGTCGGCATCCAGACGGGAGGTGTCTGGCTCGCGCGGCACCTGGCGCAACACCTCGAGCGGATGTGGTCCGCCCCGGTGCCGGTGGGTCAACTCGACATCAGCATGCACCGGGACGACCTCAATCAGCGGTTGGCTCCGCAGGTGCACCCCACCGCGATCGGATTCGACGTCACGGGAAAGACGGTCATTCTCGTCGACGACGTGCTCTTCAGCGGTCGCACGACACGCGCGGCCATGGACGCCCTCACCGATCTCGGGCGCCCCCGCCGTATCCAGTTGGCCGTCCTGATTGACCGCGGACACCGCGAACTGCCCATCGAAGCCGACTTCGTCGGCAAACGGGTCGCCACAGGCGCGACGGATCGGGTGGACGTCCGCCTGGCCGACACCCTCGCGGCGTCACAAGTCGTTCTTGAAAAAGCCGCCCGAAGATAGCTCAATGCCGGCATGCTCTGGACCCGCAAAGACCTGCTCGATCTCCAGTCCCTCTCGGTCGAGGAAATCACCGCCGTCCTCGACACGGCTCGCGCCTTCAGAGCCGTCGGCGAACGCACCATCAAAAAGGTCCCGGCCCTGCGCGGCAAGACCGTGGTCAATCTCTTCATCGAACCCTCGACTCGCACCCGCATCAGCTTCGAACTCGCGGCCCAGCGCCTCAGCGCCGACGTCATCAATTTTACCGCCGAGGCCTCCTCGCTCAAGAAGGGGGAGACCCTCAAGGACACCGCCCGCAACCTCGAAGCCCTCAACGCGGATTTCATCATCATCCGTCATAGCGCGGCCGGAGCACCCCATTTCCTCGCCCGCGTCCTGGGCGCGCATGTCGTGAATGCCGGAGACGGCGCCCACGAGCACCCCACCCAGGGCTTGCTCGATATCTTCACCATGCGCGAGAAAAAAGGGAGCCTCGAGGGCCTGCGCGTCACCATCCTCGGCGACATCCTCTACAGCCGGGTCGCCCGCTCGAACATCTGGGCTTTGAGAAAAATGGGCGCCCGCATCACCTTGTGCGGTCCCCCCACCCTCGTCCCGCGCACGTTCGAACAGATGGAGTGCCGGGTCACGTCCGATCTCGAAGAGGCCATCGCCGATGCGGACGTCATCAACCTGCTCCGAATCCAGCACGAGCGCCAGCGCAAGACCATGTTCCCCAGCCTCGCCGAGTACAGCAGCCTCTTCGGCATCAACCGGGCCCGACTCGCCGCCACCAAGCCCGACGTGCTCATCATGCATCCAGGCCCCATCAACCGCGGCGTCGAGGTCGACAGCGAGGTGGCTGACGGCGAGCGCTCGGTGATCCTCGAACAGGTGACCAACGGCTTGGCCATCCGCATGGCCGCCCTCTACCTCGTCAACGGAGGACAGGCGGCGTCTACCGAGACGCCGGAACAGGCGGCCGCCTAGCCCAACACCGCAGACCGCCCCGCGCGCCCGTGTGCCCGCTTGGATTGTCCATCGCCTCGCCGCGGCGCTCACACCGCCAAGGTCGGGCTCGGGTGATCCTGCGCCGCGCAGTCCACCCGGACATGCGTGGCCCCAAGGGCCCGAAGCCGCCCGGCCACAACCTCGATCGCCAGGTCCGGACGGTTGCAGTCCCGGCTCAAATGCCCCAGACAGAGGTGGCGCAGACCGTCCGTCACGGTCTGCTCGACCACACCCGCGGCAGCCTCATTCGAGAGATGCCCGTGCCGGCTTAGGATCCGTTGCTTGACGCTCCAGGGGCGGCGCGTGTCCTCCTGCAGCAGCTTCAGA
>DAOOQY010000792.1:0-2748 GCA_035389025.1 Verrucomicrobiota bacterium | reverse complement strand
CAGCGGCAGTTGGCTCTCGCCAATCCGGCGTTGGACTTCGACGCCATCCTGTTCGCCAAGCGCGTTCCCCCCAGCTTCAATCACATGTCGGATCAGTACTATGGCTGGTGGTCGCGCCCCGGCGGCGGGCTCTTCCTGCTGCGCGATTTTCGTGGTGACCGCCCGTCGGTCGAGTGTCTCACCGGGGCGTTCGGAGAGCCGGGCAGCTTCCTGCGCCCGACCCTCTCGTCGGATGCGCAACGAGTCCTTTTCGCATGGTGCCGGTATTACCCGCATCTGGCCGCCGAGACCAACAAGCTCGACAAAGCCAACGTCCCGGAGGACGCCTTCTACCACCTGTTCGAAATGAACCTCGACGGCAGCGGCCTCCGCCAACTGACGCGCGGAGCCTATGACGATTTCGACGGACGCTACCTGCCCGACGGACGGATTGTCTTCCTGTCCACCCGGCGCGGCCAGCACATCCAGGTGAATCGCCAGACCGCGGCGCGCACCCTGACCGACCCGCGCTTGCCGGACATCTACGTGCGCTGCGGCGGCGACGCCTCGAGGCCGGTGGCGGTCTACACGCTTCACACGGTGAATGCCGACGGCAGCGATCTGTGCGCGATCTCCCCGTTCGAGATGTTCGAGTGGACCCCCGAGATCGCGCATGACGGCACGATCCTCTACTCGCGTTGGGATTACGTCGATCGCGACAACATGCCGTACATGGGTTTGTGGAGCGTTCGGCCCGACGGCACCAATGCGCGTCTTGTGTACAAGGGCTTCACGAGGAGCCCTCATTGCACGTTCGAGCCGGTGCCGGTCCCCAATTCGCGCAAGATTGTCTTTACCGCCTCGGGCCACCACTCCCAAACCATGGGCAGCCTGGTCCTGCTCGATCCGTCGGTTGGCACCGAGGGCGAGGCATCTCTCAAACGCCTGACCCCCGAGGTCGCGTTTCCGGAAATCGACGGCTGGCCGACGACCTCTTACGCCAATCCGTGGCCGCTCTCCGAACGCCACTTTCTGACCGTGTGGACCAAAGAAGGCGCGGACGTGCCCGGGCCGGATGACTGGAATCGCTGGCACGCCGTCTTGCGCCCGCCCAATGGCATGGGGCTCTATTTCTACGATGCGGAGATCGGTCTCGAGATGCTGCATCGGGACGGCCAAATCGGTTGTTGCGAACCTGTCTCCGTCCGGCCTCGTTCGCAGCCGCCGGACGTGGCCAACACCGTCGCTTGGGACGGTCCACAGGAAGGGGCTTTCCTCCTCGCCGACGTCAGCCGCGGCCTCGCCGGTGCGGCGCCGGACGCGATCAAAGCCCTGCGGATCGTCGCCGTTCCGCCCAAGACGCATCCTGTGATGAATTACCCAAACATCGGTTTGACGACAGATGATCCGGGAAAGTGCGTGCTCGGCACCGTGCCCGTCGAGCCCGACGGCTCGGCCCATTTCCTCGTCCCGTCCGGTGTGATGCTGTTCTTCCAGGCCCTCGATGCCGATGGGATGGCTGTCCAGACCATGCGCAGTTCGAGCCATGTGCAGCCGGGACAAACGCTCGGTTGCATCGGATGCCATGAGGAACGGATGCTCGCCCCGCCGGTTCGGACGGTGATGGCCAGCCGCCGCGCGCCTTCGAAGTTGACTCCCGGCCCCGAGGGATCGTGGCCGTTGCGCTTCGATCGCCTGGTCCAACCGGTGCTCGACAGCCACTGCGTCGAGTGTCATCGACCCGATGGCGGCAAGATCGAGGCCGCCAAACTCGACCTGACACCCAATGCCGCCTACGAGACGCTGGTCTCAGCCGGCAAACCCAGCTTGCGCGACCATGTCAAAGAGGCGTACGCGCGCGGGGCTTCGCAGGCCGGCCACGGCGCAGCCCGGAGCAGCACGGTCCTCGACGCGCTCCGGAACAAGGAAGCGCACCGGGACGTCAGGCTCGATCCCGACGGTTGGAACCGACTGGTCACCTGGATGGACACCTACGCCCAGCGCCTTGGGTCGTTTGACGAACGCCAGGAACGGCAGTTGATCGAATTGCGCGAGGTCATGGCGGGCCTGCTGGCCGCGCCCGGCGGGCAGTGACACGGGTGCTCCGCGAACCTCGATTCGTTCGATCCACAGGCTGTTGGCGGACATCTCGGAGGGCCGAGTTCCACGAGGCCACTCTCCGGGAGTGGCGACGGCCTCGTCGCCGACTGACACCTTTTTCACTCGCGTCGGCGGCGGACGAGCCGTCCCCCCACCAGCCTGTTCGCATTCATGAATTGGCGGCAGGGCTGGGGCCGGACTTGACTTCGGCGGGTGTTGGTTGGACGCTCACGGGCACGCAATCGCCAAAACACCAAAGCAACCTGGGTCAATGAAAGGCTGGCTGGTGAGGCCGAGTTCACCGATTTCTCTCAAGGACAATCTATGGGCAAAACCACACTGAAAGTCGCGGCGCTGGCTGGCGACGGCATCGGTCCGGAGATCATGCGGGAAGCGATCAAGGTGTTGCGAGCCGTCGAGAAGAAGCACGGCTTGAAGCTGGACATCACAGAGGTCCCGGTGGGCTGGGACGCCATTGACAAGGAAGGCAAGGCGCTGCCGGACCGCACGCTGGCGGTCTGCAAAAAGTCGGATGCCATCCTTCTGGGGGCGGTCGGGCTGCATTATCGGGACGCCGAACTGCCCAAGGAAAAACGCCCCGAGCGCGCTGCCTACCTGCGCCTGCGACGCGAGTTCGGGCTGTTTGCCAATTTCCGACCCATCCGAACG
>DAOOQY010000791.1:0-2749 GCA_035389025.1 Verrucomicrobiota bacterium | reverse complement strand
TTTGTACTGCTCTCTTTGCTCTTTCCGGTTCATGCCCGTCTCTGTGCGGTGGGGGCACCGGCTTGGGGGCGAACGAGCTCACCGACCGCCGTCCCGCAGGCGCGGGAGCGCCGGCAGCGAATCCGGCGTCCGATTAACCCGGCGCATCCGAAACGGGGAGACTGAGCGGCGGTTCAGCGACTGGTTGGCCAGCCTCCTCATAGTGCTGTGGGCAGGAACCACAGGCCCGCTGCCGTGGCCAGCGGCGGAATCCAACCGTATTTCACAAGTAGTACTTTGTTCACGGCGGGCGAGAGCACCGCGGACAGCACGATGCCCAGAAACCACTCCATCACCACCAAGTACCACCGCATGTGCGCAAAGCTCCACGCGAGCAGTCCACCCGCGGACAGTATCACCATCCAAAGGACAAACTCAGGGAATTGATGGCCGGCCGGGACTTCATCCAACGCCTTCTCAACCACATTTCGGGGACCCATCCCTTTGAGCTTCATCAGCGGCTCGATCAGCAAGGACAGACAAGTCCAAGCAACGATACACAAGGCGTGTGTCATACGAGCGGTGGCGGATCCGGCCAACGCAAAGCGCAGCCACGCCGGGCTTCTGGCGCTCGATTGAAACCGAGGCGCTCTCCCGGCGTGGGCTGGCGCGACTGGTTGGCATTGTATTGCGGGCAACGTAGGTCGGCGGCGGGAGGAGTTCAACCCAAAACGGGTGTGCACACAATGTTTGTGGTGAGTGAGTTGCAAAAGTTGGACTGAACTGAACACGATGGGGGTGACCGAGTATCAACCAGCACCAGAGGAGGGAGGGGTGAACGAGGAATCGAGCCATGCCCAGTCGGGTGTTGAGAGCACCGGATGACCTGGCGAGCCGTAGGCAAGCGTGGACCAGTTCAGGTCCCGTTGCGCGGCGGTGGTGGTCGAAACGAGGGTGAAGCCGGGGCTGAGAGTCTGGTGTCAGCGGCATTGCGAGCGTTTCATCCGGTTTGTCCGGCCCAAGCGACTGCGGGGAGTGCAAACCGAGGACGTGACACAGTTTCTGGAGCTGTTGTGGAGGGGCGGCGATTGGGAGCCGTGGCAGGAGCGGAAAGACTCCGAACTGGGGTCGCTGTGCCGCCCAACGTGAAAAGCTTTGGCCGCCGTGCGGGTCGGCTGCTAGGCTGGCGGGCGCGAACTGAATGGCACGCATGAACCACAATCTGATCTTCCCTCGAGACTACAGGCCGCTGCTCGGTGTCAAGGAAACGGAGCGCGCGATTAAGGACCTCAAGGACTTCTTCGAACTGAACCTGGCGACTGAACTCAATCTGAGCCGGGTCACCGCCCCTCTCTTTGTCAAAGGCGGCACGGGTATTAACGACGATCTCAACGGCATCGAGCAACCCGTCGCCTTCGCCGTCAAAGGGATGCCGGGCGTCCGCGCCGAGATCGTCCAGTCCCTCGCCAAGTGGAAGCGCATGCAGCTCGCCGACCTCGGCTTCGAGCCCGGCTATGGGCTGTACACCGATATGAACGCGCTTCGACCGGACGAGACCCTGGACAACACCCACTCGATCTATGTCGACCAATGGGACTGGGAGCGTGTGATTGCGCCCGGTGAACGCACTGTCGAGTTCCTTGAGAAGATCGTCCGCAAAATCTATGCGGTCCTCAAGCGGACCGAGCACTTCGTATTCGAACGTCATCCCGTCTTCCGCCCGCAATTGCCGGAGGAGATCACGTTCATCCACGCTGCAGACCTGCGGATGCGCTATCCGAATCTAACGCCCCGGCTGCGTGAACAACGGTTCCTGCGCGAGTGCGGCGCGGCCTTCATCATCGGCATCGGCGGCGACCTGGGCGACGGCTCGATCCACGACGGCCGGGCCCCCGATTACGATGACTGGTCGACGCCCACCGGACGCGGGCGCCAGGGTCTCAACGGCGATATCCTGGTCTGGAACCCTGTTTTGCGAAAGGCCTTCGAGCTGTCGTCCATGGGAATCCGCGTCGACAAGAAGGCGCTGCTGCGGCAGTTGAAAATTCGTGGGTCCGAGGAGCGCAGGCACTTGGTCTGGCATCGGCGTCTGCTCGACGACGGCATGCCGCTGTCGGTGGGCGGCGGCATCGGCCAATCCCGCCTCTGCATGTATTTTCTGCGCAAGGCGCATGTCGGCGAAACCCAGGCCAGCCTCTGGCCGGAGGAGATGATCGCGGCCTGTCGCAAACACAACATCCGGCTGCTCTAGTCGTCATCCTCGACCATCTTGACGGCCCATTCGGGATAGGCTGTGTCGGGGCCATTCATCGCGCGCCAGAGGATGCGGTTGAGAACGTCCTCCGGGCAGCGGTCCACTTCGTCCAGAGGCAACTGGCTCGATACGATGGCGTCCTGTCGCAGGATCGGATGGGAGACCCGGTTCGGGTCCGGGTTCATTTCATCCAGCGGGACCCGGTTGGGTACTGCCGTGTACGGGGTCAGGTCCGGCACTTCGGTGAAGCAGTCAGTCATGGGCGTGGCAGTGGCATCGAGTTGGTTCATGGGCGGCAAGCCGAGCATCAACTCGATTGTGCGGATGAGGCTGGCCTGGTTGTACTGGGTGCTGACGGTCTGCCGGCGTTTCGTGTAGGGGCTGACGACATAGCAGGTGGTGCGGTAGCCGCTCACATGATCCCAACCCGCCTGGGGATCATCCTCGATCGCAAAAAGGCAGGTCTCCGGCCAAAACCGGCTATGGCTGAGCGCCTCGATCAGCCGGCCCAGGGCG
>DAOOQY010000790.1:0-2751 GCA_035389025.1 Verrucomicrobiota bacterium | reverse complement strand
TGGAGTTTTCCGCCCCTGCCCGGCGCGCGGGCCGACGCGCGGGCGATTGCCGCCAGACGGACCAGCGCGGCAGATGCAGCGCCTGCCCGCTCGTGTCGATTCCCTCGAGCCGGCGGAACCACCGAAACGCCAGAAAAGGCCCCGCCAGACATTGCGCGGCAATCAGCAGCACGGAGACCAGCATCCGGAACTCAACGGCTTCCGGCTGCCATTCGCTCTCCGACCCGAACCGGGCGAGCGACGCGAGAAAGCCGATGAGAAAGGCGGCCGCCGGCATCGCCAGGGTGAACACCGCTCCGGCCAGGGTGCTGCGACACGCCAGCGTGTACCATGGCGCCACAAGCAGGCCACCCACGGCTCCCCCCAGCCCAATGATTGCCAGCGGAACCAGGAGTTCTCGACCCCGGTCAAATGAGACGAGCGCGGCGCCGATCATCAGGAGCGTCAGCACCGTGCCCACCGCCACAGCCAACACCGCCATCTTGCGCCGCCACAACACCGCGCGCGGCACCGGCTGAACCAGCAACAGTGAGACGGTCCGATAGGCGAACTCGTGTCCGAACACGGCGGCGCCCATGATGATCATCAGAAGTGCGCTCATGAGCGTGCCGAGAAGGACAATGCCCTCCGCGTTGCCCAGCGCGCCCGCCACCACCGCCACCGCGCTGAACATCGCGAACAGCCACATGCCAGCCACTTCGCGCACTTCCTTGCCCACGGACATTCCCAGGCGCGGAATCGGCGCCTGCACCCAATCCGGCAGCAGCGACAACAGCGAGAGCGAAGCGGTTGTTTTCATGCGGCGCCTTCACCCGTCTGGAGCGAAGCGACGAAAACCTCCTCGAGCGACAGGGGCTCCGTCTCGATCGCCTCGGGCGACAAGGACCGCAGCCGTTCGATGACCCGCGCAGCGTCGCCATTGACGCCCACCTCCAGTTCACGCCCCTGCCGACGCAGCACCCGCAGTCCGGCAAACGCCGATTCCGGCAGTTCGCTTGGGAAGCGGGCATGGATGCGTTTGTAGCGATCCCGGGCCGTGTCAGCGTCCAGGGTGACCACCTGGCGACCACGGTCCAGGATGGTGAACTCGTCGATCAGGCCTTCGAACTCCGCGATCAGATGGGTCGACACAAAGACCGTCCGCCGGTCGGGATCCCCCTCCTGGTACGCTCCGATGACCGTTCGGATGAACTCCCGGCGCACGATCGGGTCCAGGCCGGAGGTTGGCTCGTCCAGCACCAGAAGCTCCGGCTCCGGGCAGAGCGCCGCCACCAGCGCCAGTTGCGTGCGCTGACCACGCGAGAGATGGCTGGTCCGCATTCCCGGATCGAGCTGGAACCGTTCGACCAGCTCCTGCTCGATGGCGCCATTCCAGCGGGTTCGAAACGATGCCACATAATCGAGCGTTTCCCGCACAGTCATCCACGGGTAGAACGCCACCTGGTCCGGCACGTACGCCAGCCGCGACTTCACCGCCACCTCATGCTGCGCCGGGTCCAGACCAAACACGGCGATCTCGCCCTGTGAAGGCCGCAGCAGGTTCAGTAGACACTTGATCGTGGTTGTCTTGCCTGCGCCATTGCGACCGAAGAAGCCGTAGCAGCGACCGGCGGTGACATCGAGATCGAGCCCGTTGACAGCCTCGGTCCGACCGAAGCGGCGGACCAGGCCGCGAATTCGGATGACAGGAGTATCGGCGTTCATGCTGGGAGTCCGGATGCTTGTTTGGCTTGGGCGCGCTGGTGTTCGAAATGGTCGAGGCGCTGGTGGACCAGCTTGAGAAAGGCGTCGCGGCCGATTTGCAGGTGGTGCGCCTGCACCACCGCCGCGTCGATATCCGCAGTCAACAGGCGCTCGCGGACCTCCTGCTTGAAGGGCGTGTTGTTGGCTTTGAGGAAGCAGCCTTTGCCCGCAACGGTCTCGATGACACCCTGCGCCTCGAGTTCGGAGTATGCTTTGGCCACGGTGTTGCGATTGAGCCGGAGCTGCTCGGCCAGTGGGCGGATGGATGGGAGCGGTTCTCCGGCCTGGAGTGCGCCCGAGGCCGCGGCGGCCTTGACCTGGTCAGCGATCTGGAGGTAAGGGGGCTTACCCGACTTAAAATTGACCTGAAAGACCATGACGGTGAACCTATCTGTCATAGGACACTATGACAGATGGCGTATCCTGTCAAGTGCTTTCTCTTCAATTCAGGTCCTTCGCATCGTCTGGCGTGTGGCCCAGCCGACACACGTAGGCATAGAGCGGATGCCAGGAGGCGCGGCAGAGCGTTTCGAGGGCTTCCCGGGATTGGGGCGAGTTCCCGTCCTGCGCCGCCAACACCACCGACCAGCGCGTCGGGAGAAAACGCGCCGGTCCGCTGCCTTCCGCGGCGCTGCCCCGGTTCCCGTTCACGGTTGGTTGAACAGACGTGCTCACCGCTGTCGTGGCGGACATCCGGCATCAAGTCCGTCGGCGGAAAAAGATGACAGAAAGAGGCTCGAGCGAAAAGGAGATTGGAGTCCTTGACCGGTGAAACATGTTGTGGACAAGTCAAGTTCCCGTGCTGCGTCAAAGGAGCCAAGGATTGTCATTCAAAGGACGAATGCGCCCGGGGACCATGAACCGGTGCGGAGCGGCGACGGCCTCGTCGCCCCAAACTTCCTCAAAAACACCCTTCGGCGGGGGAGCCGTCCCCCCCCCTGGAGTTTGGACATTATTCGGATTGGACTTCATCGCACACTTCATCGCACACTTCATCGGTCTGTGGCG
>DAOOQY010000789.1:0-2752 GCA_035389025.1 Verrucomicrobiota bacterium | reverse complement strand
CCTCGCCAGACATGCCGACCATCAACTGCATGTCCTCGGTGGCCTCCGCCTCGGCCACGCGCAGCGCATCGGTGATTCGCACGACTCCCACCAGTCGTTGCCGGGCATCGACCACGGGCAAGGCGGAGTAGCGGTACCGCTCGATTTGCCGGGTGATGGCCTCCTGGTCGTCGGTCACGCGGAGGTGGCGCACCTGCGAATCCATGATTTCGTGCACCCGCCGGTCCGAGGCCGCAAACAGCAAATCCCGCACCCCGACCACCCCCACCAGCTTGCCCGCCTCGTCCGTCACGTAGATGTAGGCGACGTCGGCGCTCTTGCGGGGGGGACTCGTGCGCAATCGGTCCAGTCCCTCGGCCACAGTCTGCTCGGCTCCGACTGACAGGAAGCGGTCGTCCATGATGCCCCCGGCGGAATCGGGAGGGTGGCGCAGGAGGGCCGACACGGCGGAGGCCGCGGCCAGCGGCAATCGGGCGAGAACCTCCCGACACCGCTCCGGCGCGAGCCGGGCAGCCAGGTCGGCGGCGGCGTTTGGAGCAAGCGCCCCGACCCAGGCGGCGATCTGATCCGGGCTCGAATGTTCGAGCAGCCGAGTCGCCCGTCCCGCTTCAAGCTCGATCAGGACATGCGCGGCTTCCGCGGCGCTCATCTGGTTGAGGACCGCATGAGCCGCTTCGGGTCGTAACCGCTCGAGCCCGTCGGCCAAATCCGCGGGCAGAGCCGCCGCCGCGCCGCGCTGCCGGGTGGAGTCGTTTGCCATACCGCGAGGTCTGATAGGCGCAATAACGCCCCGCGTCAACGAGAGGCGAGCGAACGCCGTGGCGTGCGCCCGCGCCGCGGTCGAGCCCGGGCGGGTGTCACCAGGGCAAGCCCTTCTAACCCGCATAGCAGACATCAGGCGAGATCGGACCGCCCTGCACCGACTGGGTGTGAAATATGCGTAGGCTCCAGTGCCGGCTTTCACCCGCGACCCGTCGCATTTGCTTGTCGCTTCACGGCTCGCTCTCTGCTATACAGAGCCTCATCAATGATGCAGCGCCGGGTCAGGCCTGCCCGCCGGCACGCAGGCGGCCCGGCCTGCCAGCCTGTAGGCTCCGTGCTACCCCGATGAAAGCGAGCACATCCTTGCGCCTGGCGGAATTTGGCGTGGCGACGATCCTGGCGGTCGTGGCCGGGGTGTGGGTCCAACGCGTGGCTCGACAGCACATCGATCGCCTGCGTCCCGAGTTGGGCGACCCCGCCCTCGTCCTTGTCCTGGACACGCTCCAACGTGACTGGTTTGTCTCACTCGTGCTCGCGGCGATTGTCGGAAGCCTGGTGACCGCCATCTTCCACCGGCGCCTGACGGCTCCGCTCCGGGCCCAGTTGAGCGAGAGCCGGACCCACCTGGAACGTCATGAGAAACTGGCGTCGCTGGGAGTCCTCGCCGCGGGCATCGCCCACGAGATTCGGAATCCGCTGACCGCCATCAAAGTGCGCCTCTTCAGCCTGAAACGGAGCATTCCCGATGAGTCGTCCGTGCGGGACGATGTGCAGGTCATCAGCGGCGAGATCGATCGCCTGGAACGGATCGTGGGCGACTTCCTTCAGTTTGCGCGCCCGCCCGAACTCGAATGTCAACCGGTCAATCTCGAGGGGCTTGTCCGCGAGGTGTGGAAACTCCTCGAACCGCAGTTGGCCAGGAGTCGCGTGCTCATGGCCTGTGAACCGGGCCCCGAACTTTGGGTGTTCGCGGACCGTGAGAAGCTGAAGCAGGTGCTGATCAACCTGGTGCAGAACGCCGGCCAGAGCATTGAAGGCGCCGGCACGGTGACGCTGCGCATCCACACGGCCCGCCAGATGCTCCTGGATCGTCCTGCCGACGTGGCTGTCGTTGAAGTCGCCGATACCGGCTCGGGGATGCCGCCCGAGGTGGTGCAGCGGCTGTTCGATCCGTTCTTCACGACCAAGGACGACGGCACCGGCCTGGGCTTGTGCATTGCCGCCCGCATCATTCAACTGCACGGCGGCGTCATCGAGTACAACACGCAAGCACAGCGCGGCACGACTTTTCGGGTCGTCCTTCCGCGCCATGCAGCATGAAGACCGTCCCGCGAATCCTGCTCATCGAAGACGACCGGGCCATCACGACCGGCATGGCCAAGGTGATGGAAGCCGAGGGCTACAAGGTCACCGTCGTGGCACGCGGGGATGAGGGCCTGGGCCGCGCCCTTGGCGAGCCCTATGACCTCGTGATCAGCGACCTCAAACTGCCGGGCACCGACGGCCTCACGCTGGTGCGCGAAGTGCACCAGGCCAAGCCCAAACTCCCGATCATTCTCATGACGGCCCATGGCACGACCGACACGGCGATCGAGGCCACGCGCTGGGGGGCCTTCGACTACGTGCCCAAACCGTTCGAAATGGACGAGATGCTCGATATCACCGCCCGCGCCATCGAGTGCAGCCGGCTCATGTCCGAACCGGTCGAGATGGGACCCGCCGAGTCCGGCCGGACCGCACTGGTGGGCCGAAGCCGGACCATGCAGGCCCTCTACAAGGAGATCGGGCGCGTCGCCGCAACAATGGTGCCCGTCCTGATCCGCGGGGAGACGGGCACCGGCAAGGAGTTGGTCGCGCGGGCGATCTACCAGCACAGCGACCGCGCGCATGCGCCCTTCCTGGCCCTCAACTGCTCGGCCATTCCCGAGAACCTGCTCGAGAGCGAGCTGTTCGGGCACGAGCGCGGCGCATTCACGGGGGCTGATCGGAG
>DAOOQY010000788.1:0-2753 GCA_035389025.1 Verrucomicrobiota bacterium | reverse complement strand
GCAATGGGTCGACCTCGCGGAATCGATCGCCTTGCACGTCGCCGAGCGGCTGGGCGTCCGTATCGCGGAAGAGGAACGCCGGGTATGGCGGATGACGGTGCCCAGCACGGAGGCGGGCGCGACTCGCTTCGCCCATGCCGTCAACCTCGAAATCCGTGAAGCGCCGGGGGCGGAGCGGGAGTCGGCCTGGCGGGACGTGCTCGCCGACGATCCACAATGCGGCATGGCCCATGGCTCGTTGATCCGCCTGCTGAGCGAAGCGCAGCGGAAGTCCGAGTGCAGGCAGGCGTCGGACGAGTTTCTCCGCCAGCAGCCGGATTTGTGCTACGCACACCTGGCCCATGCCTGGATGCTGGGGACGGATGGTGAAGTGGCCGCCGCTGAGACCGCCCTGCGCGAAGCCTTGCGGCTGCATCCCGGCTGTCCGGAAGCCACCGAGCGCATGTTCGACGTGCTGGCGACGACCGGGCGCTGGGCCGATTTGGTCTCTGTTCTCGAAGGGACGCTTGATCGACGTCCGGACGACGAACCTGCCCGGGCCTTTCTTGCGGCGGCGTTGGCCCAGACCGGCAAGCTGGCGGAAGCCCGCGACTTGCTGAAACCGATCGCTGAGCCGCCGGAGGAGAGCGAGTTAGTGGATCTCGCCCTGCTGCAAGCAGCCCTGGGGGTCGGCGACATCGAATTGGCCGGCCTCGAGCTCCAACGGCTCGGGCCAAAGACTGCCACGAACCTGCAAATCCGCAGCACACTCGATTCGACCAAGCTCATCATCCGCGGTCCGGCCAACGGTCTTCCCGCGCCAACAGTTGCTCGGCCGCACGCCTTCACCCCGGAGGAACTCAACACCGAGTTGGAGCGTCGTCTCACGCCCGAGGAGCAGAAACTCGGGGTGAATCCTCTCGAGATCACGCCGGAACTGGCTGCCGAGGCGCGCCGGCTCACCACCGGTCTCACCAATGACGCCCTGCGCTCCTTCGCCCTGTTCGCCGAGGTGTGCCGTCGCGGCCGTGGGTCGGGCGACGGCGGGCAGCGGACGGCGAGCCAAGCCTTCACCGATTCCCGCGATCCGGAGACGCGTTTCTCCTGTCAGGAACACGCCAAGTTGTTCGTCGCGCTGGCTCGGGCCATCGGACTGGAAGCCTGGCTCGCGCATGTCGAACGCGGCGCCGACGGCTTGTCGGCCTACCACGACTGCGCGGCGCTCTTTCTCGAAGGGCAGGGTCTGCTGGTGGATCCGGCCTGGAGTGTGTTCGGCGTCCGGCACAAGGAATTCACCGTGCTGGACGACCTTCAGGCCATTTCTCATCAAGCGATGCAGCCCCATCCCCAACCCGATCCACGGTCCCTGCGCATGGGGCTGAAGCTGAACCCGGACGACCGCTGGACGCGTCTCCAGTTCGTCCGCGGCATGGCTCAGGCTGGCAAACTGGACGCGGCGGACAGGGTGCTCCAACAAGTGGAGTCCGGAGGCACGGAAACCTGGGACGTTCATGATGCGGCGGCCGTCCTGGCAATCGGGCGCGACCAATGGCGTCGTGCCCTTGCGGACTTGCAGCGCGCGCTCGAGTCGAGCCCGAGCAACGTGGTGGTCCACCTGCGGCTGGCGGGGGTCTTCGCGGAACTGGGTGACCCGCTCAAGTCCGCGCACCACATGGACAAGGCCCTGGCGCTCAATCGCGGCGAGATCTCGAAGGAGACATGGCGTGAGCATCAGTTCGGTGTCGAGGTCATGAACGCGTTTTCCCAGGCCCGCTCGGGTTCGACGGGTTCCATCGAGACACTGGAGCGTCGGGCACAGGCTGGCGATCTGCCCGCGCAAATGGCGATGGCGAAGGCGTGCTTCGAGACCAGGCCTCCGCGGACCGATGAAGGCATGCGCTGGCTCAAGAAGGCCGCCGAGCAGGGTGATCCCCAGGCGCAGTTCCATTATGCTCGCAACCTGCTCCTGGTGCGCGGCCAGTCGGCCATCGCGGACTCGATGCAGTGGCTGACTCGATCCGCCGAGCAAGGGCATGACGACGCCCAGTACCAACTCGGCCTCCTTCTGTACGAAGGCGAGTTGGCGCCGCGTGACAACGTCGTGGGAGCCCAATGGGTCTACCTGGCGGCGGACCAGGGCCACGTCGAGGCGCGGCGGCTGCTCAAGGAGATGCAGATCATGCTCAAGCCTGAGGAAATGACCGAGGCCCGCCAGCGAGCCGATGCCTTCAAGCCGGTGAAGCAACGGGACACTCCTCCATAACCATGAATGCCGAGTCAGGACGCTGTAGAGCCGAAGGGAGGCTGCCATGGCGAGACAATCACGCAAACGTGTGGTGCTGAAAATGGGAACCGCGTTGACCGCGGGTCTTCTCCTGTTCATCCTGCAATTCGGGGTCAACCGTTTGGAGGATGTGCTTCTCCTCTTCGCCATGCCGTTTGCGTCATGGAGTGCTTTTATTCAGGATGGTGTTTGTGTCGTGTGGTGCGGCTTGGTCGTTCTGATGCTCGCGTCCGTTGGTTTCTGCGTCTGGTCAAGGAAGCAACCCCTATGAAGCTCGTATTTGTCAACATCATGCAGGAGTTGCACCGATTCGACTCGACCTCGTACATTACCCAGCCGCCCGTGCCCCTGGCCGTGCTCAATGGCGTGACCCCCCCAGCCATCGAGACTGGCCTCCTGGATGAGCAGACGGACGAGATTCAATTCGAGGGGGATGTCTTCGCGTTCACCCTGTCAACCCAGTACGCCCGCAAGGTGTATCGGTACGCGG
>DAOOQY010000787.1:0-2766 GCA_035389025.1 Verrucomicrobiota bacterium | reverse complement strand
GAACGTGTGCGGTAGCGCGAAGCGTCTGGAGTGCGTGTGCTTCAGCACCGCTTTGCCTGGGACGATACCTACCACCGTGTGCATGCCTGACCCTGCGTTCACCCTGGTGACACCTTTGCACCCTGCTGCGCAAGGATTCGGGGAGTGGCGGGGCGCCAATTCTGCGTTGCATGGGGGCGGGGATTCGTTAGGGTTTGCCCATGCCCAGCACGTGTTGCCTTGCCGGATCAGAGTCTGGCGCGGGGGTGGCGTGGCGGCTTGTGCCATGAGCAGCCGCATCCCACCCCAGGCCAAGCATATCGGGCTGATGGTGAATGTCTCGGGGCTGGGCGCCGTGCATCTGTTGCAGGCGCTTGCGCACAATCCTGAGACGACGCTCTACCAGACCGATCATTCCGGCATTGTGGTGAAGGTGTTCGATCTGAGTTGCGGGCGAGCGGACGAGATCGGGTATGGGCCGTACCTGAATTTTCAGGCGGAACTGGCGAATTTCGAGGAGGTGCATCGTCTCGAGGGATTGCGTCCGTACGTGCCGGCCTACTACGGCGCGAACACCGACTACGATGCCAAGTACGCATTCATCGCCATGGAGTATCTGCAAGGACAGAATCTGCGGTCGTGGGCGGAAGAGGCCGCCGAGCGCGGGTACGGTCCGGAGGCGCTCGACGACCTGCGTCGGGCGACGCACGAGGTGTTCGCGATCCTCGATCTGTTTCATCAGCACAATCTGTTGATGATCGACTTCAAGCCGGACAACGTGATCCGGCTCGATGACGGGAGCGTGAAGCTGGTGGATTTAGGCGCCTTTTTCACCACGCGGCATCGGAGCGAAGTGAGCAAATTCGTCTACGCCGCGACACCCGACCACGCCGAGGTGCTCATCGATGCCTCGAATCTCCAGGCTGGCGTGCCGCTCACGGCGGCGTCCGACATCTTTTCGGCGGGCGTGGCCTTGTTCGAGATGGCGACAGGCGACTCGAGGCTCGCCCTGGATCCGGGCACCGCGGACCAGATGATCGAGATGCCGTCCATCTACCTGTTTCGCGATTCGCAGATCAAGGATGTATGGCGGGCCTTTCCGCATCTGCGCGACGCTTTACCGCTTGTGAGGACGCAACTCGAGGAGCGGCGCCTGCTCTTCTCCGAGGTCTGGCACCTGCTCAAGGCGTATGTCGCGGCCCGCGTGCCCGACTGGGAAACGCTCCCGTCCGACCAGCAGGACCAGATTCTGCTCTCGACCGGCACGACTTTCATCATGGAACAGCTTCCGGCCCCTTTGACCTGGATGGCCGCGGCCATCGCGCGTGCCACGATCCTCCGGAGTCTCCGGGTGCGCGATCTGCGGGCGCTGGTGCAACTGCTCGGCAATCCCGCGCCCGACCACGTGCTCGCGGACGTCGTCGAACACAATTGTCTGGTCCGGCACCTGCGCGAACTCGGGATCGAGACCGATTTCGCCGCACGCCTCAACACGTGGGAAGTCCGCTGCGACCGCGGGTCCGGGCACTTTGCCATTGCCGCGCCCCTGGCGGCGCGCGAGGTCGCGGACAACGCCCGTTTTGTCCACCTGCGCCAGACGCGTAGCGACGAGGAGGGCCACACGTTCTGGCACGCCGTGGACGAACTCGATGCGGACGCGGCGGGCAAGGAAAAGGCGAATCTCGCCCGACTCCGCAACGATCATCACGCCTGGATCGGCTGCCCGACGGATCGACGCTTGCCTCCTGGAGGCCATCCAGGCGCGGTTGTGCCAGCGGGTGCTTCGACTCGGAAGCCATGAACACTGCACAGCGCCAGAGGTTCCGCCGCGTGCGGGCAGGCGGCCAACAGGCTTGTAGGCCGGGTCCCCTGACCCGGCGCCGCATCGGTGATGTCGCTCTGTATGGCAACGACCAACCCGTGGCTCGCTCATGCAACTGCGCAGTTTTCGCTCGGTGATGGCGACGCTGATGGTCGTGCTGGTGACGACGACCGTTGGCCTGCTGGTGTACGTCCAGGCGCAACTCTTTCGGCGCAGCGTGATGACGCTGGCGGACAAGATCATGGAGCAGACCCTCGGGCGCGTCGAGTTGCGTGTGCAGCAGTTGTTCAACCAGGCCACGGCGATCGGCCAGCAAACGCTGCGGCTGGTTCAGGACGCGGATTCCGCCCAAGGCGACTTCACGCTGCTCGAGAACTTCCTGGCCAAATCGCTCGAGGTGCATCACGCGCTGACCTCAGTCGGGGTAGCCATTGCGGACACGGGCGAGTACATCGTTGCCGAGCGGTTGGCGGACGGCGCCATACGGGTGCGCGAGGTCTTGCAGGATGCGCGACAGCAGATTCGAGTGGCGGACTGGCACTGGCAGGGATCGCAACGGCTCTTTATCGGCGCTCCGCCTTGGGACGGCTACGATCCGCGAGAGCGTCCGTTTTACCGGCTGGCGCGGGAACGGAAGGCGGCGGTGTGGACCGAGGCGTATCCGTTCTGGCGGGATGCGAACCAAGCGCCGACCCTGGGGGTTTCCTATGTGGCGCCCTGGTATGATGCCAAGGGGGAACTGGTGGGCGTGGTGAACGCCGATTTCGAATTGCAGTCGGTCTGCGCCTTCCTCGCATCTTTGCAGGAGGAGCTGGCTGGATTCGCCATTGTGATCGAGCGAACGCTGGACGACCATTTCCGGCTCATCGCCCATCCGCGTCCGCAGTCTCTCTTCGATGCCAGCGGGACCAACCTGGTCTCAAACCGGGCGGAGGTTGCGGACCCGGTGGTGCGGACGTACCTGA
>DAOOQY010000786.1:0-2782 GCA_035389025.1 Verrucomicrobiota bacterium | reverse complement strand
AAGCCCGTTCGCGCCGAAGGAATATGGAGACGGCACGGATGTACTGGCGGTTCATCCGATGACCGGCGAGGCGCAGGGCGTGACGCTTCTGAGGCTGACATATCCCGATCGGCCAAAACCGCCGAAATCGCGCAAGAGCGGACCCTTCCGGTCCCCGAGCGGCACATAGGACGATCGAACGTATTCTACACACCATGGAACTGGTAACCGTCTTTAGCACCTTCAGCCCCGCCGAGGCCCAACTCGTCCGCTCGAGGCTCGAGGCAGCCGGCATACCGGCGAACGTCATCCACGAGACGGCGTCGCTCTCGATCGAGGGATACAGCGTGGCGGCCGGCGGCATCGAGGTCCAGGTGGCAAGCGACCGGGCGGAGGAGGCAAAGGCGCTGCTTGCCGATGCCGAGGAACCGCCGCCATCGGCAGGTGCATGAAGGCTGCGCTCAGGCCGCTGGCTCGGGCGCTGCCCCCCGGCGAGTTCACCGCTGATCCAGCCATCTGTCAGGCCCACGCAGGCGACAAGTGGTTTGCGAGCCATCTGCCCGACGCGGTGGCGCTGCCCCGCAGCACGGCGTCGGTGGCCTCGATTCTCTCCTTTGCCCATCGTCGCGGCATCCCCGTCACGGCGCGCGGAGCGGGGCACGGCTACGTGGGCGGGTGCGTGCCTGTGCAAGGGGGCATCGTGCTGTCGCTGGCCCGGCTGAATCGCATTCGCGAGGTTAATACGCGGGACTTTGTGGCCGTTGTGCAATCGGGCGTCATCACGCAGAAGCTCCAGGATGCGGTCGAGCGCAGGGGTTTGTTTTACCCGCCCGACCCCGCCAGTCGGTCGGAGTGCAGCGTGGGTGGGAATATCGCGACCAACGCGGGCGGGCCGAGGTGTTTGAAGTACGGCGTGACGCGGGATTACGTCCTGGGCCTCGAAGTGGTGCTGGCCGACGGAACCGTCGTGCGGCTCGGAAGCCGTACGCACAAGAACAAAACCGGATTCGATCTCGCCCGGTTTTTCGTCGGATCGGAAGGTCTGCTGGGCGCTGTGACGGAAGCCACCCTCAAGCTGTTGCCGCTGCCACCCTACCGCGCCGCTCTCGCGGCGGGCTTCAGCACGGCGCGGGACGCCACCCGCGCCCTCCAGGCTGTCTTCCGGGCCGGCTTTCTTCCCTGCGCGCTCGAAGTGGCGGATGCATTCACACTCGCCGCGGCGGCGAAACGCACCGGCAGCCGTCGGTTGGCCGGGTGCGAGGCCCACCTCATCGCCGAACTGGACGGGCAATCCCGGTCAGTGCGATCCGAACTGCGCGAGGTCGAGCGGGTCATCGGGGAGCACCATCCGCGCTTTGTCGAGCGGGCTTTGGGTGCGATCGAGTGCGAGCGGATTTGGCAGTTGCGCCGCGAGTTCTCGTACGCCCTGCGCGACACGGGATTGACCAAGCTGAACGAGGATATCGCGGTGCCGCGCAGCCGGCTCGAGGCCCTGTTCGCCTTTGCGGCGCGTCTCCAGAAGAAACACGGGCTGCCTGTGGCCTGTTTTGGCCATGCCGGCGACGGCAATATCCACACCAACATCATGGTCGACCGAACACAACCGGGGGCGGAGGCGCGGAGCCGAGCGGCCCTGGATGATCTGTTCAGGCAGGTCCTGGCCTGGGGCGGTGTGATCACGGGCGAGCACGGTGTCGGCTTGGCAAAGATGCCGTGGTGGAATGAGGCGGTTTCACCCGAAGTGCGGCAACTCCACGCCGCCATCAAGCGCGCCCTGGACCCCAAGGGCATTCTCAATCCGGGCAAGTTCGTTTCACTCGGTGTGAGTGATCTCTCCCGCGGGGAGCGGGCCTGGTAAGGGTGGAATGTCCGGGCACGCGCGGGCCTCCTGCCGATCCGATCATCCTGTCGTCACGGCACATCGAGGCCGCGCGCCGCTTGAGCGAGGGCCCGGGCGCGATGACTGATCCTGTTCTTGACGGGCTCGCCCAATTCCGCAAACGACTCCGTGTATCCGAGCGGTTGGAAAACCGGGTCGTAACCAAATCCGTTCGCGCCGCGCGGCGCGTCGAGAATCAGGCCTTCGCAGGCGCCTTCGAAGAGCCGAATTGGGCGAGTCTGCCCGACCGTGGCCAGGGCGATCACGCAACGGAATCGGGCGGTCCGGTTCGGCGCGGGGACGCCGCGCAGCAACCGCAGAAGCTTGGCCGTGTTGTCACTGTCGGTTGCGTTGGTTGACGGCGCGTTGTCCAAGGCGGCGAAGCGGGCTGAGACCACGCCCGGCGCCCCGTCGAGCGCATCCACTTCAAGGCCGGAATCGTCCGCCAGGACGCAGAGCGCGCCGCTTTCGCGCGCGATCGGCTGCTCGGCCAGCCATCGCGCCAACGAATCGGCCTTCTTCGCCGCGTTCCCCGCGAAGGTGTCGGCATCTTCCAATACGGTCGGAGCGCCGGGAAAGTCGTTGAGCGTCAAATAGCGCAACCCGTCGCCCAGCACCGCACGAATCTCCCGGGTTTTGTGCTGATTGCGCGTGGCGATGACCAGCGTTGTCATGTCCGGACAGTGTGCTGGAACTGATCGCTAGAAATCCATCTCGAACCGTGTCTCGAAGAGGCTGAGGTTGCCTTCGCTAGCGCCTCCGCCGGCGTGGCCAAAGCCATAGTTGAAGCGCCATTTCACGTGCGGGTGCAGATGCCAGTTTACACCTGCCATCAACATCGAGAGACGCCCGCCGTGGACATCGGCGCTGTCGAGGTTCACGAGCGAGTAACGCACAGCCACCTCACACGCGCCCCAGCCACCT
>DAOOQY010000785.1:0-2789 GCA_035389025.1 Verrucomicrobiota bacterium | reverse complement strand
CTCGACGCGGAGGTGTGGGCCGAGGGGGCGGGTCTGCGGGTCCGGATCGCGTGTGACCGTCGCCTCACCGACCTTGCGCCCGGCCCGGCGGATCGACTCGCCTCGCGCGTCTACTACGGACACGGCTATTGTATCGAGAAACCGGAGTCTTTCCGGGCCGGCGGCGGCGGTCATGACCTCGCGACGAGCCATGTCGGGTTCGAATTCGACAACGGACTCTCGCTCCTTGTGGCGGCGGACACGCCCGTAGACCATCTCGAAGTCGATCCCGCACGCAAGGTCTACGCCGTGCACACGCATCCGGATGCCACCTACACCTTTGTGCCGGGCCTCGAGGGCGCTTTCGATTGCGCCATCCGATACCGTCCGCTCTACGACAAATCGCCGGCCCCCGCTGTCGCACTCAAGGCGGGCCGCTACGTCTTTGACCTCTGGGGCGGGCGGTATGCCGACGACGCCGCGAAGCTCGAACGTTGTTTCGAGTACGGTTTGACCAATTCGCTGGTGATCATGCATGTCTGGCAACGCTGGGGCTACGACTATCGCCTGCCCGACATCTTCCCCCCGCTGCCCAGCCTGGGCACCCTCGAGGATCTGCAAGGCCTGGGCCGTCTCTGCCGCCGACACGGCGTCCTTTGGGGGCTGCACGACAACTACATCGACATCTACCCCGACTGCGAAGGTTTCAGCTACGACAACGTCACATTCATGCCCGACGGCCAGCCTCGCCGGGCCTGGTTCAACGAGGGCCGCAACGCGCAAAGCTACCAGTTCCGCCCCGACCGCGTGCAGCCGTTCCTGCGGCGGAATCTCGACCTGATCGGACCGGCGATCGAGCCGACGAGCTATTTTGTGGACGTATGGACCTCGATGAACGCATTCGACTATTTCGATCGGCACGGCGCCTTTCACTCGAATATCGAGACCTTGCGCTGCTGGGGCGAGGCCTTTGCCGCCATTCGACGGGCCTGCGGCGGCGGCCCCACGATCAGCGAGGCGGGCAGCGACCAGTTGATCGGATGGGTCGACGGCGCGGACTGCCAATTCCTCCACCTCAGCCCGACGGGACGCCCTTTCAACAACCACGTCCGCTGCCGCGATTGGGCTCGTGTGCCGTGGTTCGACGCCGTCAACCACACCCGATTCAGCCTCCATGGCGTGGGTTACCCGGGCCGTTACGAGGGCGGACGCGGCCGATCGCTGCACGGCATTACCAGCGACGACTACCTCAGCGCCGAGATTCTCACCGGGCATGCCCTGATGATCGATCTGACCAATCTCGGACGCGAGGCGGTGCGGAAGTACTGGTTGGCGCAACCTTTCATCGAGAGCGTTGCCTTGGATGAAATCGAGCGGGTCGATTTCGTCGGCGACAATATTCACCGGCTTGCCATCCGCTGGAGATCGGGCGCGCAGGTCTGGGTCAACCGCGGCTCCGACGACTGGGAGGTCGCCGAACACATCCTGCCGCCGTTCGGATTCCATGCACCCAACGGACCGGTCGTTTCGGCCATCGAACGCCTGGGCGGTCAGATCGTCGAGCACTCGACGGGCCCCGACACGCGTTATGTCAATGGCCGTGGGTACCGCCCGGACGCCCCGCTGCTCATCCAGCCCGAATTCGCGGGCTTCACGCCCACTGGAGAACGTCAATTCCGATTGCAGGTCAACTGGCAGGCGCGAAAGCCTGCCCCCCGCGATCTCCAGGTCTTCTACCATTTCTCGCGTCCCGTCCCCGGGCGCTACAGCCCGGCCGAATTCTACGGGGGCGGCACTCCCGCCACCCCGACTTCGCAATGGCGCGGCCGGGAGAGCACCGACTTCACGGTGCATATCCCCGAGGACATGGAGCCGGGGGAGTACACCGCGATGGTGGGCCTCTATAGTCCCCATGGCGAAGGCGGACGACGCTATCCTCTTCTCGGGGACGACGCCTCGGACCGCCGTTATCGCGTGGGCAAACTGACCGTCTCCGGCTCAGGGGGCGAGATCACCGGCCTCAGCTTCGAACCCCCTTCGGAGCCGCACCAGCCCGACTTGCGCCTGGTACCCAACGAAGAACCGACCGATTTCGGCGGGATAGTCGTGTCGGGCGCGTTGCGGGTCGCGCGGCAGGGAGGCCGTTTGCTGCTGACGCCGTTGCCTGAGGGCGAGGATCTCGACGTCAGCCTTGTCCCGAGTCGTCTCCTCGATCACCCGGTGCGCCCGACGGCGTTGGTGGCGGTGGACGCGGACGGCGCCCGTGGCCGCGCCATTCCGTTCGTCCAGGAGGGCGAAACAATCCGATTCACCCTTCGTCGATCCGAATTCGGGTGCGAGCTGAGTGGGGACTGAGGACTGAGCGTTGGCCGATGTCTTGATCAGCAGGCTGAAGCCGCGACCGACTGTTCGGTCGCGGAACCGCGCTACTGATTGAACGGGACGCTCGTCCGCTCCCACAGCCACTGGAAGTCGCGTCTCCCGTGCGCGTCGAAGCCCCGGGGCACGTGGCTCGAGGTGGTCACCCGCGTGCGCGCCGTGGGGCTGAGCCACTTGTGGATTTCCGAGTAGCCGTCGGCGTAGCAGAGACCGCAGGCGCCGTTGTGGTACCAGGCCGGCGAATCGCCCCACATGGTGGCGTTGCCCAGGGTGTTGAGGTAGTAGCCGTCGTTGACGCTGGCGGACATCAGGCTGCGGGCAGCTATTCGGAGTGTCCTATCGGCATCACGAGGGTAATCTCGGGCCGCGGCGGGGGCGCCATGCCTTCACCCAGGAAGAAGCTCGGGTGCGGGGGTTGATTGTACCCCACG
>DAOOQY010000784.1:0-2795 GCA_035389025.1 Verrucomicrobiota bacterium | reverse complement strand
GGCAGCGGCGGTGGCTAAGGCGAGTGTTTTTGCGAATTCACGGCGATTCCAGGCTGTCATATCGACCCGGAGTCTATCGGACTTCGGTCTTCTTGGCCAGCCTGAGAAAGAGCGGGCATGCCGCTTCACCAGCGGAAGAAGCGGTAAGGGTCGTCCCACTCCTCGGGGCGATCGAGATAGAGGCCGTCGAGCCAGCGTTGTTCGGAAGCTGGAGCGACCGGGCGGTGGAAGCGGTCAGGCACTGGTGTCGAAGCGCGCGCTCCGAGATTGCCCAGCAGGCGTGAGAGAAGGCACGAGACCCGGCGGTGGGTGCGTCTGAGGTTGGGCTGGGTGGCGGGGATGAACTCCCAAGGCGCGAGCTGGCAGAGAATGATCGGCGCGCGGTCGTGCAGGGCGAGCACGCCAGTGCCGACTGGTCTGGCTCCGCCGGTCACAAGCGGCACATCGCGCGGGTCCCGGTTGTGCACGTCGGACGGTCCGATCCCCGCGAAGGGCGACCGATGAGCGAAGGGTTCGAAGAAAGCGGCGATGTGCTCGGCTTTCCTGGTGGTGACGGCAACGGGCAGCCAGGCGTCCAGATCGTCCTGTCCGAGCCCCACCCCCAGCACCTGCCCGCCCGCCTGGAGCCAATCGGCGATTGCGGTTTGGTGTGGCGCCAGCGCCGCTCCGCCCCCGCGACCGACGACGAGCAGCGCGTCGGGCGCGAGCGAGTGTCCGTCGAAGGTCGGTGCGGCGATGCCGACGGATTCCAGGTGGCTTCTCCCGAGCGGATCGCCGGCATAGACCACGGATCGTCGCACAGGGGGTTTCCAGGCTGACACATAGCGGAGGAGATTCCGGACGAGGATTTCAGCCGCCGGTTCGACCTCGGTGCGTCCTGCGACGTCGATCTGACAAAACAGCACCAGACCCTGGTTGTCCCGGTGCTCGATCAGCGGGCTGTACTGGAGGCTGTAGCCCCCATCGAGGATGGGCAGGAAATCGCCCCGCGCAGGTTTCTCGATCAACACGGAGGCCACGTTCCCCTGGTTCCCACAGCGCCACAGCCGAGTGACGGGCAGGCCGCACCATTGGACGGTTGGGCCGTGGCGCGGACGCATCTCGGGCTTGAGTCGCGGCGGCAGGATGGTCGCCTCGCCTCGCCAATCCCGCAGGTGCTCCGTCGCGAGCCCCGTGAGCGCGGGATGGTCCGGCACCCGCGGGAAGAGCTGTCGGAGTCCGTACTCCTGGACTCGAAATCCGAGGCGCTGTTCGAGGGCCTCGCCCGTCTGCTCGAACACGACCACTCTCAGTCCATCACGGACCCGTCGGATGTCGGGCGCCGGGCCGTCGACGCTCAACGCCTCTTTGCCCACGACGAGGATGTCGAAGGCGGACAAATCGGTTTCAGCCTGGACAGGCTGCGGCTCCCAACCCAATCGCCTCAGCAAAGCCTGAGTCTGGCCTTTTGGGTCGAACAGGGCGACGCGCGGCTTCGCCGATTCGGATTCTGGTGTGGTTGCAGGCAATCGATCGGTCGCAGGGCTGCCGGAATCCGGTGTGTTTGCGGGCAGGGGCTCTCCGCGGCCCGCGTCCGCAGCGATCCGCGGACGCTCTGGCGGGAGCACGTGCAACAGGAAGCGGTCTTCCTGCGTTTCGCCGTTGCCGAATTGAAATTGGGCGACCAGATCGTATTGGCCGGGCGGCACGCCCGTGGGCAGGGGGCAGCGCAGGGCAAGCCGCTGTTGCTGGCCTGGGGCGACGGCGACCTGCGGGCGTGCCGACACGGCTTGCGGGAGGTTGCATGACCACCGGCACTGGCACGTGACGCTCTCGCGTGAGTTGTTGATGACGATCATCTGTTTCTCGACGGTTTCGCCAGGAAGGAAGTTGTGGTCTTTGCTGGTGAAGCGGGCCGGTTTGCCGGCCAGGTCCGCCAGCAGCGGGCGGTTGTTGCGGATGAGGGCCTCCGCAGCCGGCGTCGCGATCCAGTCCGCGCGTTCGAAGGCCAGATCCATCCGTTCGTAGCGCTGGTCGATGAAGTCGGGGCTGAAGCCAGGGCGCTGGAGCGAGTCCCAGTCCACGGGCAAATCGCGCCGGCTCCTGTCGACGCCGTCGCGCAGCTTCCAGAAATGTCCATGTTCCCACGGAGAGATGGCCGAGACACCCCAGGTCCGGAAAGCGCGCCAATTGTCGGTGAGATAGAGGGCGAACACGGGGTATCGTTCATCGAAGCGGGTCGAGCCGACCTGGTGCGGGTAATCCCAGCGATGCCAGACTTGGCCGGCGCGCAGTTGGCGCGCTTCCCAGCGCAGGTTGGCCTTCTCCGGCTCGCTGATGTCGAAGGCGCGGTCTCCGAGGAACTGGGCGTTCCATTCCGCCAGACAGAACTCCCAGGGCACGGCGGCGCTGCCGAACTCCCGCTGCCCGTTGTACCACCCGCGATACATGGTCCAGTCCCAGGTGAAGGGCGCACCGTACTCGCAGGTGAAGACGGGTTTGACGGCGGTGGTGGCCCAGTGTTCGAACCAGTCGGAGAGCTCCTGCGCCGGGGCGAAGTTCGGGTAGAAGTTGACGGGGTGCATGGACCCGAGGTTGCCCGATGCGTGGTGATAGACGATGCGGCTGGGATCGAGCCGGCGCACGATGGCTTCGGCGCGCAGGGCCTTTTCGGCGTTGCGCCGAGCCCAGGTGTCGCGCGCCTCGCGCACGCCATCGATGAAGTCGGGGTTCATATCGTCGTGATACCCGGTGGCGTTGTGGCTCATCGAGTACATCACCACGGACGGGTGGTTTTGCGCGGCGCCGACGTAATA
>DAOOQY010000783.1:0-2796 GCA_035389025.1 Verrucomicrobiota bacterium | reverse complement strand
CCATCGACGGACGCGAGACGGCCCCCGCGGACGCCACCGAGACAATGTACCTGCGCGACGGCAAGGCCGTCCCCGAATTGAGCCTGACGGGCCCCCTGGCGGCAGGCGTGCCGGGATCGCTGGCGGCCTACGAATACGCCGCCCGACATTACGGGCGCCGCCCTCTGCGCGAGCACTTCGAAACCGCGGCGCGCGTCGCCGATGAAGGCTTCGTGGTGAACGCCGGGTATGCGGCCGTGCTCAAGCACAACATCGAGACTCTGGCCCGCTTCCCCGCAACCCGCGCGGTCCTGTTGCGGCCCGATGGCTCGCCATGGCAGCCGGGCGACCGGCTGCGGCAGCGTGATCTGGCGCGCAGTTATCGCGCGCTGGCAGACGCCGGGTCGGAATGGTTCTATCGCGGACGCTTCGCGCAGGCCACCGCCCGCTGGATGCATCGGGAAGGCGGCCTGCTGACGGAACGCGACTTCGCGCGCTACAGGATCAAGCTGCGCCACCCAATCCGCACCACCTACAGGGACTGCGTGATTGTCGGGTTCCCTCCGCCCAGTTCCGGGGGCGTCCACGTCGCGCAAGTCCTGAATATGATCGAGGGCTTTGATCTCCGAAGCATGAAAGCGGGATCGGCCGACTCCGTGCACCTGCTGGCCGAGGCGCTCAAACGCGCCTTCGCGGACCGGGCGCATTGGCTCGGAGACCCTGACTTCGCATCTGTTCCACTCGGCCTGGTGTCGAAGGACTACGCGCGGCTCCTGGCGCGCGACATGAAACTCGACGCCGCGACGCCTGTGGTTCGCCACGGCGAGCCGCAGGCCGTGTTCCCGGGCGCGTTCGGCCGCCACACGACACATTTCTCGACGGCCGATGCCGAAGGCAACTGGGTGGCTTGCACCGCCACTCTCAACACCTCCTTCGGATGCAAGGACATGGTGCCCGGCACGGGCATCGTGCTCAACAACCAGATGGACGACTTCTCAGCCCAGCCGGGCGCAACCAACTACTTCGGATTGCCAGGCGCCGCGGCCAATGCAGTGGCGCCCGGAAAACGACCTCTCTCGAGTATGAGCCCCACGATCGTGCTGAGGAATGGACGCCCAGTCCTGGCCGTCGGAGCATCGGGCGGCCCGACTATTATCAGCCAAACCCTGCTCGCGCTGGTCAATGCGATCGACTTCGAAATGGACATCGAGGCCGCTTTGCGTCAGCCGCGCTTCCATCATCAGTGGCAGCCCGATGTGCTCCGAGTCGAGCCGGGCGTTCCTTCCGAAGTGCGCCTTGAACTCGAAAGGCGCGGACACGCCGTCGTCCAAACACCATCACTGTCGGCAACCCAGGCCGTCGCCGCCGAACCCGACGGCGGCCTGGTCGCCGTCTCGGATCCCCGATCCGGAGGCCGCGCCGGAGCGTGGTAGACTGCACGCCCCTGCGGAACTGCCCCGCGCCAAGCCGGCGCTCCGGCTACCGACGCACCGACGCACCGACGCACCGACGCACCGACTCTATGTGCCATTTCGGCTTGGCAGACGCTCGGCGTGACCTGACAATGCCGCGCGATGCACACACCAGAAGCCCTGGCGCAACTCTTGATGTTCGCCGGCATGACCGCGCTTGCGCAGGTCGCACCCGAACCCGCTGCGCCTGACTCCGCCGGAAGCACCCCTCCCCTGCTCGCTCACTGGCGCCTGGACGAAACACGCGGCGGTGTCTGCGTCGATGAGAGCGCCAAGGGACATACGATCCGCATCGAACTCGGCGCCGGCGCTGCCTGCGCGCCCATCCCCGGCCTCTTCGACGGAGCCGTGCGCCTTTCCGGACAGCATCGGCTGCGAGTCGAGGGCAGGTTCGATGTCGGCCACCTCCGCCAGATCACGCTCAGCGCATGGGTGAGACCGACGGCATTCGATCGCTACAACGAAGTTTTCCGCAAGGAGGATGGGGACAACCGGGTCCTGTTCTCGTTTCAGGAACACGGCCATGTCTTGTCGCTCGGTCTCAACGCGGGTGGATATGTCGAATGCGACGGGTCCATCGATCCCGAGCAGGTCCTCGATGGGCGCTGGCATCACTGCGCGGGAACGTTCGACGGCCGCTCGATGCGCGTCTACTTCGACGGACACCAGATTTGTGCGCTCGAACGCTCGGGCGCGCTGACCGCCGGCGGGCCGGCTGCGGCGTGCCTCGCCTCGATGGATGGCTCCGAGTGTTTCCAGGGCGGTCTGGACGACGTGCGCATCTATGGAAGCGCCTTGACGGACACCGAAATCCAGGCGCTGTTTGAGAGTGGACGCCCGGCGCTCGAACGGCTCGCCCGCCAACTCGAAGAGAGGTTGGCCGGTCTTCTTGCCCCAGGCGCCTCGTTCGCGGAGACCATCGCCGCGACTCGCGCGCGGCTCGCCGGCCTCGACCCGAGTCTCGATGACGAGACCGCAAGGGCGCTCGTGCGGCGGATCAGCGAACGCCACCCACAGGAGGCGTCTGAGTTCAGCCGCCTGCGGATCATGAGCATGGCGGATTTTCTGCAGACTCGAGATGGAGGCTCGATGGCCCGCGCCGGCGAGCGGTTGATCGGATTGCTGACCGAGTACAAGCCGCTGACTGAGCAACAATGGCGCCGCCAAACACCCGACGCGTTGCACGCCTGGAAAGAGATCGAGGTGATCGAACGGAGATTCGCGGACCTCGAAGCGCAGGGAGACGCGGCGCTGCTCTCTGCGGCCTGGATCGAGCTGTGCATCGAGGCTGGACGCCGCATCCAGTTCCGTCCCGAGGCGCAGGAGGCCGTGGCCCCCTACGTCC
>DAOOQY010000782.1:0-2804 GCA_035389025.1 Verrucomicrobiota bacterium | reverse complement strand
TCCAGGACCATGTCAAAGGCACCCTGACACCCGGCAAACTGGCCGATGTCGTGATCCTGGATCGGGACATCTTCACCATTCCGCCCACCGAGATCGATCAGGCGCGCGTGGTGTGCACCATCATGGACGGGCGGGTGGTGTTCGACGCGGAGCGGAGCCCCGCGCCATGACGCCAGCTAGCCGGGATCAGGTTCAGCGCCGAGCCTGTGATCGATCCGGGCTAGAGTGACTTCCCTTTCAGGATTTGCACGAAATGAGTCGAGTTTTTGCGCCGCGCAGCCTCGCTAAACGGTGACCAACTCCTTCGTCTTGATCGACTTTTCCTCGGCTTCGCAGATGGCCACGGCGCTCAGCGCGTCTTGGCCGGTGACGATGGACGGCGGGCGTTCGGCCGCGATGCTTTCGAGCATATGGCGCAGTTCGCCGACGTATCCGTCGCCGCCCTCGCAGGCAATTGTCTGAGCCGGTTTGTCGTTCTGGAACAGCTTGAGGGCATTGGGCCCGCGCGTGAGGTCGTAGTCGGCGGTGGCTTGTTCGAACACGATGGTGTAGGCCATGTTGAACCCGTGCCCCGCGTGCATCACCCACGTCCCCTCGGCCGACACCGCGGCGCCGCAGTCCACGTCGTACTGGGTGACGACATGGTCGATCGCGCCGCTGATGCGGACGAATCCCTGGGAAAAGACCCGACGCGGGCGTCCGAAGCAGAACTGGACGAAGTCGGTGTCATGGATGTGCAGGTCGAGCAGGGCGCCGCCTGACTCCTCGCCTTTGAGGTAGGTGGCCTTGCTCCAGCCCGGCGGCTCCGAAACCCGCCGGAATCGGGCGGCGAGCACTTTGCCGTAGCGGTTTTCCGAGATGGCCTGTTTGGCCCAGGCCCACTCGGGCCAGAAGCGGATGCAATGGGCCGGCATGAAATAGCCCTTGGACGACTTGGCGGCGTCGAGAATCTGGCGGCAGACGGACGACGAGCGGGCGAGCGGTTTCTCGCAGATCACATGCTTGTTCGCTCGAAGAGCCGCGATGGTCACATCGGCGTGCAAGGGTGTGGGCAGGCAGATGTCCACCAGTTGCACGTCCGGATTGGCCAGCATCTCGGCATAGTTCCGGTAGCCCTTGACCACCGACATGTCGAACTTGATCCGGTCCGCCGTGCTGATGTTGCCCGCAACCGGCGTGAGGTTGCCGTCTTCAGGCAACCGGACGGCGTCGCAGATGGCGACGATCTTGGCGCCGGGCAGTTGCCGGTACGCTTTGATGTGAGTCAGGCCCATGAAGCCCAGGCCAACGATGCCGATGTTTGTCATAGAAAGGTGTGTCGAGTGAATGGTTGTGTCAGTGTCGAACAGGCCAATCGGCGGTCACGCCACAGCGGGCGGCATCGCGCCCAGGAGCCTCTGGATGTACTCGCGCGCGGTGCGGATATCCGCGGCGCGCTGGTTGCCCGCCTCGCGCTCGATGCAGGCGTTGCCGCGAAACTTGAGTTCCGCCAGCACGGCGAAGAAGGCCCGCCAGTCCACCTGCCCGGTGCCCAGCACCACCTCCTCGCCCCAGGTCCCCGGCACCTTCGTCCGAATCGCGTCCTTCAAGTGGCACGACCGCAGCCACGGCCCGAGCGTGCGCAACGACTGGATCGGATCGCCCTTCGCGTAAAGGATCATGTTGGCCGGGTCGAAATTCACGCCGACATTGGGGCGATCGAGTTTGGTCAGGAAAGTCCGCAGCGTGTCGGCAGTCTCCTGTCCGGTTTCAAGAGCCAGTTCGATGCCCAGCGGGGCAAAGAAGTCGGCGATCTTCTGAAGCCGGCCCATCAGCTTGGCAAAGGCCGGATCGCTCTCCTCGTGCGGCAAAAAGCCCGCGTGAAAAGCGATGGACTTGATCCCGAGTTGCTTCGCGACCTCGGCATCGGCCTGCAGGTTGCGCCAGTTCTGATCCCAATGGACGTCCGGCACCACGCCGCCCGTGCGCTTGATGGCTTCGAGGGTCGAGTAATCCTCGCCGACTGCCGCAAACATGCCCGAAACGCAGGTCACACCCCGCTCGGCGCACAAACGTCCGAAATCGGACCACGCGCCTCCGG
Organism: Verrucomicrobiota bacterium; assembly: GCA_035389025.1. Taxonomy (GTDB): domain Bacteria; phylum Verrucomicrobiota; class Verrucomicrobiia; order Limisphaerales; family J093; genus MWFF01. Next base: position 724 of record DAOOQY010000782.1, on the reverse strand, counting down.
CGTTTTCACGGATCGGGTCCAGGGCGATTTGAACCCGTTTCAGGCCCGTCGCCGCAAGTTTCTCGAGCAGGTCAATGGCCGACACTGGCTGCAGTGACCAACTGCAGACCGCCAGGGATTGGGGAATAATTGACGTCGTCATTTTAATTGCCGGGCATCATACCGGTTGCCGTCAGCCTGACAAGCGCCAAACCGCAGCGCCGCGATTCCCGGTCTCGATCGGCGGTTGACTTCATGCTGGCCTTGAATCAAAACCTTCGCCGCACATGGCCAAGAGCATCGCGTTGGAATTGAAGGTGGATGACCGCGCCCCTGATTTCGAGGCGCGGTTTTGCCAGAGCCCGGATGTCGGATTCCGCGGAGCTTTGGACCGCTCGCCGCGGATCTGCTCTTTGCTTGAAAGCAAGGGCTTTGGTTGCGGCTTTGCCAGGCTGCGAGACATCCGGGCCAACGCATGAATTTCGCCGACAGCCGGTTCTGGGTCCTGCTCTTGTCGGGTCTGGCGCTCATCGCGTTGCTCCGCGTTCCGGCGGGCGCCTGGCTTGGATCGAGGGTGGCCGTGTTCGACAGGCTGTCCGGCCGCACGGCATGAGCCGGGACCTGCTGTCCGGTCTGTGGCGGCGGCAAGAATTGCCGCCCCTCGCCCCACTCGATTGGGAACTGCTGCTGTCGCAGGCCCGGCGCTGCCGGCTGCATGCGCGCATGGCGTGGTGGTTCAAGCACC
>DAOOQY010000781.1:0-2805 GCA_035389025.1 Verrucomicrobiota bacterium | reverse complement strand
CCCAGATCGCCAACCTGCTCGACCTCGAACACCATTTCCCGGAAGTCAAGGTGATCAAGCTCGAACAGAATTACCGTTCAACCGCCACAATCCTCGATGCCGCCAATGCCTTGATCCGCCACAACGCCCGGCGCCGTGGCAAGCGCCTCTGGTCCGACAAGGGCCAGGGATCGCCCATCACACTCTTCGCATTCAAGGACGAGGAGGACGAGGCGCGATCCGTCGTCGAGGAACTCGAATTCGCCCGCCAGGCCCGCCGCATCCCCTGGGGCGACCACGCCATTCTCTTCCGCACCAACCAACAGGCGCGTCCGGTCGAAACGGCCCTGCGCAAGGCCGGCGTGCGTTACCACGTGGTCGGAGGCCAGAGCTTCTTCGACCGGCGCGAAGTGCGCGACATCCTCGCCTACCTCAAGGTCTTCCTGAACCCGCACGACGACATCAGCCTCTTGCGCATCGCCAATGTGCCAGCCCGCGGTTTGAGCGACATCACGATGCACCGCCTGCTCGCCGCCAGCCAGGAACGCAGGGTGTCGGTCTTCGCGGCCATGCAGGACACTGGCGCGCTGGCCGATTTCCAAACCAAGACACGCGCCTCCATCGAACGCTTCGTCGGATTCGTCCAGACAACCCGCGCCCAACTCCAAGCCGCCTCGATCCACAACCCGAGCGCTCTGCGGGAGTGGGCCGGGCAGTTTCTCGACGCCGCCGGCTACTTCGCAGAATTGCGCCGGAGCGAGAAGGACCCGGAGGCCGGGGAGAACCGCGTGCGCAATCTGATGGAGTTCGTCGCCGGCATGGATGCCCAGTGCGCGCCCGGGCTGGCCGTGACGGACCGGCTGCAGCAGTTTCTCGAAGACATCACTCTCGACACGGAGCGTGAGAAGGAGGACGACGCGCCGGGGGATGCCGTCACGCTCATCACCATCCATAGCTGCAAAGGGCTCGAATTCCCGCACGTCTTCATTGTCGGCCTCGAGGAGGGGCTGCTGCCCCATTCCCGTTCGAAGGAGGAGGGCACGCTCGACGAGGAACGGCGTCTGTTCTACGTCGCCATCACCCGCGCCATGCGCACTCTCAAACTCAGTCACTGCGCCGCGCGCCGCAGGTACGGCGAACTGGCTCCGTGCCATCCCTCCCAATTCCTCCGTGAATTGCCCGAGGAACTCATCGAACATGCCGCCGATCAGGCGTCCGTGCCCGTCACTCCCGAGGTCGGCAGCGCTTGGTTCGCCGCCATGCGGCATGGTCTCGAGACAGGGACTCGCGCGTCTGGTCCCTCCGACACGGCTCCGTGAGCTGCGGACAGGCGCAGAACCTGTGCAATACCCGCGGAGGCTGCCGAAACTATTTCCTGTCTCCGTTGTTCTTCTTCTTCGTAAGCGGCGCGCGGCCCGGTTGGGCCTGTGCGATTGACTTCCGGCGCGGTGCGGCTTAGAAGAGCGGCATCGCGTTGAGGGCGCCATGAACAATCCGGTCGAGCACCTGGGGAAACGACTCACGTGGCCTGCGGAAAAGGGCGCAAACAGAGGAACACTATGAAGATGCAGCATCGAGGCAGCCGAGCCGGCTTCACGCTGGTGGAAATCATGATTGTGGTGGCCATCATCGGCCTGCTGGCGGCCATCGCCATCCCGAATTTCGCCAAGGCGCGCGAGAGCGCGGCCCGTGAGGCCTGCAAGATGAATCTCAAGGCCATCGACAGCGCCAAGGAGGTCTGGGCCACCGAAAACCGCAAGGGCACGGGTGACGCCGTGGATGAACCCGCCGTCAACAGCTACCTCAAGGACGGCAAGGCGCCCGAATGTCCGACAGGTGGCACCTACACCTACAACGCGGTGGGCACGCCCCCGACGTGCAGCAAAGGCTCGACGTCCGGGCACACGCTCTAATCCGACGCCGTCCGGCCCTTCCATCTCCCAGTCCGTGCGGGCGGATCGGGCTCTTGTCAGCCCGGCCGACGGCCCTGGAGCGGCGGCGCAACCGGCCAACCCCGTCGGTCCATCCAGTTCAGCAAAGTCGGCAGGAAGGCCAGTCCCGCGGCCATGCAGGCCCCCGTCCCGCACGCCATCACAATCCCCAGGCTGGCGATGCCCTGGTGTTGCGCCAGGCACAAGCTGCCAAATCCCATCATCGTGGTCAGAGCGGAAAGCAGGACGGCCTTGCCCGTGCTCCGCGCCAGGATGCTCGGGTTGCGCTCTTCGGCGAAGCGGTTGAGGATGTGAATGCCGTTGGTCACCCCCACCCCGACCACCAATGGCAGCGTCATGATGTTGGCGGGGTTGAATTGGACGCCCATCCACCCCATCCAGCCCACTGTCCATGTCGCGCCGAGTGCGACGGGCGACAGCGCCAGCAGCACACAGACAAGACGCCGGAAATGGATGAAGACGAGGATGGCGATGGCGGCCAACGCATGGCAGGCCGCTTCAATATAGCTGTCCTTCAACAGCGTTGTGTACTCGTAAAGCTGAACCGGCGTGCCGGTCACGCCCGGGGCAACCTGGCGCAACTCGCGCACGAAGACCTCCTGATTCGCCCGGTCCCACACGTCGGACTTCGGATTGACCTGCAATAAATAGCGGGTTCCCGACTCGCTCACAAAACGATTGCGAAGCGGTCCGGGCAAATCCTCGACCCGCAAGGCGGCGCGGTTGTCCTGGTTCTTAATGGCATCGAATGTCTCCCGCAAGTCCTGGAACAGCGCCTGCTGAAACTGACCGAGCTTCATCGACACGACCCCAGGAGCCGCATCGGTCATCTGGCGTCGGAGCTGGCCCAGGGCGGATCGGACCTCGCGCAATT
>DAOOQY010000780.1:0-2806 GCA_035389025.1 Verrucomicrobiota bacterium | reverse complement strand
CACCGTGAGTCCGCGCACCGGATCGGGCTTGAGGGCGGATTGGCGCAGCAGGATTTCGACAGTCTTCACGGCGCCGACGGCCATCGCCTCGGGGCGCAACTCCGATCCGCAGACGGCGACGGGTTTGCGTGTGACCACGCCGAGTTTGGGTGTGGCGCACTGGTAGGTCAGCGGCAGCGTGAAGAACACGATACGATCCACTGGCGGGATCGCTTCGCCCGTCGAGGTGACGGCGCGGATCGCGATCTCGAGCAGTTCGCGCCGCCCGGTGCGGTACGGATCGGAGGTCTGGGCCGGATCGCGCGCCACGGCCTCGACCAGGATATTGACGATCGAGAGAAACCGGTCTGCAACCTCGGTCCGTGACGTCTCCAGCCCGGGCATCAGAGCCCAGAGGCGCTGCTCCTGGTGGCGGGACAAGAGGGCCGCCCGCTCGAACCAGTCCAGAGGCAGCGAGGCGCCGGGCGGGAGATGGCGCACCAGGGTTTTTTCGAGCATGATGCGCTGGTTGTCCAACAGCGTTCTCAGATAGAGGGTCAGCACCTCCGGGTCCCCGCACTCGTCGAGGCATCGGGTCGTCAGGGCCACGGACAAAGCCCGCAGCAGGGGTTCGCGGTGATGGAGCAGAGCCTCCTCCGTCTGCTGGGTCTTGCCCGACCCGAAGAACAGGTCCATCACCTCGCGGTACTGAACCGGGGTGGGCATGCCGCGGCTCGGGAAAGCGGCCAGAAGGGCGCGCAGTCTTTCCCGAGACGCTGGCAGGAGGATCGAATGCTCCATCTGCATCCGGGCCGCGGCCGTCGCCAGCGCGCATGCGGTCGGACGATAATCGGACCGCGCCAGAATCTCGCGCAGACGGGCCGTCATGTCGTCGTCCCCAATCACGATGTCGGGATCGGTCAACAGCAGGGTCCTGAGATGACCCTCGACCACGTTGGTCGGGAGTTGGAGGTCGAGCCGGGCGGTCAGGGTCGAGTTCGTCTCGGCCGCATGCACAATCCGGTCATGGGCAATGCGGCCGGCGCGCGTCAGCACCTCGGCCGCCGCGTTGGTCATCCACTCGATGTTTTCCTTGTCCGCGGCGGCGTCGCCAGACTCGCCCTTGAGCATCGGCTCGATGAAGAACCGTCGCGAGACGGGATCGAAGGTGCGTTTGGCGCAGAGGAGCAAGCCCTCGCTGCCGGCAAACGGCGCGCCTGTGGCCTGGCACTTGAGGCTCATGCTCAGGCTTTCGCCGATCATCAGTTCACGCATCGCGTGGCGGATGATCTCCTCCGCCTGGTCCGCCGCCGCCCAACCCGCGGCACGGTCCGGCGCCAGAATCTCGACCGCGCCGTTTGGAGCGGGCTGGAAAGGCGCGCCTTTGCCCAGCAAATCCTCTGGGTAGACCAGTTTGAACGCGCCTTTGCCCACTTTGCCCTGGATCAGGTGATGCGTCTCGACGATCAGGGCGCGGGTGCCCGGTTCCTCGGGCAGAGGTTCGGTCTCGGCCTCGAAGACCTCGTGGCGTCCGAAGATGCGTCCCAGATCGGCGCGGGAAAGCCGCAGATGCCGGGCGGCGGCGCGGATGCGCTCGGTGATCACCGCGAGGAGGGCGTCGGAGGGTGTCCGCTCGCCGAGAATCCACGCCAGGGCCAGGCCCTCATCCCAACGCCCCTGGCCGGGGCGGGGCGGCCGGCGCGGGCCGGTCGGGGGCGGACGTTTGTCAATGGATTGCGCCATGTCGATGTGTCGAATGTCTTTGCCTTTGCCGCACGGATGCGAAGGCCCCTTCTGGTGTCAGATTGCCGCCGGGGCGTCGAGCGAAATCCCTTTTGCATCATGATTGCTTATACTTTTCATCCTGACCCAGAAAAGGGTGGACCGCCGGGCGGCTCTCCACTAAGAAGGTCCGCACGTCTATGCCGATTCGTCGATACGGTTCAGGATGCGGTTGCGCAAACCGCGCTTGGGAGCGTTTGGGGCGATTCGGGCGGGGCGCGCCTCAGGCCGGCTGACTTCAACCTGTTTCTTCGAGTTAATTTTTTTATGGGACTCATCCAAGACACCCTCGATGTTGTGCGCAAGCGCGACGCGAACGAACCGGAGTTTCTTCAGGCGGTGACGGAAGTGCTCGAGTCGATCGAGCCGGCGATCCAGCGCCACAAGAAATACCGGGATGCCAACATCCTTGAGCGGATCGTCGAGCCGGAGCGCGTGGTGATGTTCCGCGTGCCGTGGCAGGACGACAAGGGCCAGTTCCGAGTCAACCGGGGCTATCGGATTCAGATGAGCAGCGCGATCGGGCCGTACAAGGGCGGGTTGCGCTTTCATCCCACGGTGAACCTGGGCATCCTGAAGTTTCTCGCATTCGAGCAGGTGTTTAAGAACTCGCTGACGACGCTGCCGATGGGCGGAGGCAAAGGCGGTTCGGATTTCGATCCCAAGGGCCGGTCGGACCACGAGGTGATGCGTTTCTGCCAGAGTTTCATGATCGAGTTGTGCCGCCACATCGGGGCGGACACCGACGTGCCGGCGGGCGACATCGGGGTGGGGGGGCGCGAGATCGGCTATCTCTACGGCCAGTACAAGCGCATTGCCAACGAGTTCACCGGCGTCCTGACGGGCAAGTCCGTGTCGTGGGGGGGGTCGTTGATTCGTCCCGAGGCCACCGGCTACGGCTGCGTCTACTTCGCCCTCGAGATGCTCAAGACCCGAGGCGACTCGCTCGAAGGGCGGGTTTGCGCCGTGTCCGGCTCCGGCAATGCCGCGCAGTACACGGTCGACAAGCTCATCCAGGTCGGGGCCAAGCCCGTGACGATGTCCG
>DAOOQY010000779.1:0-2814 GCA_035389025.1 Verrucomicrobiota bacterium | reverse complement strand
AGATGCATGATGCCGAGGCCGCGCGTGGGCGGTTGGCGTTGGACGAATTGATCGAACTGCAACTGGCCATCCAAAGGCGCCGTCGACGGCTTCACGCGCATGCGCGCGCCCTGCCATGCGGCGGAGACAACCGTTTGATGAAGCGGTTTCTTGGTTCCTTGGGATTCAAGCTCACCGAGGCGCAGACGGGGGTTTTGCGTGAGATTCGGCGGGACCTGGCGGGGAGCCATCCGATGCGCCGGCTCTTGCAGGGGGACGTCGGGTCTGGAAAGACGGTTGTGGCGGCCTGTGCGGCGCTGATGACGCTCGAGAGCGGGTTCAATGTGGCGCTGATGGCGCCGACCGAGATTCTTGCGGAACAGCACGGATGCGTTTTCGCGCGGTGGTTCGGGCCGTTGGGACTGGGGGTGGCCCTGCAGACCGGGAGTCAGAAGTCATTTCTGACAGCGCCAGCAGGCCAGACCCCCGTTTCCCTCGCCGGCCCAGGCGACGCCAAAGACCCGTCCGAGCCAGGCGCGGCGTTGGCCGGTCCGGCTGTGACGGTCGGCACGCATGCCCTGGTCGAGGCGGGCTATTGTCCGGACGCTCTCGGCCTGGTCATTATTGACGAGCAGCACAAGTTCGGCGTGGCGCAGCGGGAGCGGTTGGTGCGCAAGGGGCGGTATCCTCATCTGCTTGTCATGACCGCCACGCCAATCCCGCGTACGCTCGGGCTGACGCTTTACGGGGATTTGGACATTTCGGTGATCAGCCAAATGCCTGCCGGTCGAGGGCGGGTGCGCACGCATCTCCGCTCCGAATCGAGTCTGCCGAAGGTGTGGGATTTTGTCCGTGATAAGCTCGGCGAAGGGCGGCAGGCCTACATCGTCTGCCCGCGGATCGAGGAGGGGGACGGCCCGGCGGCCGTGAAGACGGTGCGCGAGGAGTTCGATCGGGTCCGGACCCTGTTTGCGCCGCATGCGGTGGGGCTGCTGCACGGGCGGTTGCCTCCGCAGGAGAAGGACCGTGTGATGGAAGGGTTCCGGGCCGGGCGCATTGCGGTCCTGGTCGCGACCTCGGTGATCGAGGTGGGTGTCGATGTGCCCAACGCCACGATTATGGTGATCGAAAACGCGGAGAGCTACGGTCTGGCCCAGCTTCACCAACTGCGCGGGCGGATCGGACGGGGCCGCGAGGAATCGCACTGCATACTCATCGCCGCCGCCTGCACGGACGAGGCGCGCAGGCGGCTCGAAGCGCTCGAGGAGACGAACGACGGATTCCGGATTGCCGAGACTGATCTGCTGCTCCGGGGGCCGGGTGAGTTTCTGGGCCAGGCGCAGAGCGGGGTGCCGCGTTTTCGTTTTGTCGAACTGGCGCGGGACCTGGCGTTGGTGGAACAGGCTCGAACGGCGGCTGCCGGCCTTCTCGATTCGGGTGCGGCTTAGTCTTGGATCTCGGCGCGGGTCTGGTAGAGTCGGCTCATGAAAACGATGTTCAGCGCCCTGCTGATTGCCCTGTTCGCCCTGACCGCCTGCGGGCGCAAGGAGTCGTCGTCCGCGTCCGGCCAAACCAACGCCGGTGCCGGCGGCAATCCGCTGACCGCCCCTGCCGATTACCTGGGCGCGGTCGGTCAGGCGCAGAAGCACTCGCTGAAGACGGTGGACCTCGCGTCGGTGACCAAGGCGATTCAGATGTTCCGGACCGAGGAGGACCGTTTCCCGAGCGACCTGAAGGAACTGGTCAAGGAGGGGTATCTTCCGGCGTTGCCGCAACTGCCGGCAGGCATGGCCTATCAGTACGATGCCAACACCGGCCAGGTCAAAGCCGTGCGTCAACAGCCCTGAACATGGCCGCCTGCCCGGATTTGACTTGAACGGGACGCCTCGTGGGGCGAAGGAGTTCAGCCGCTGCATGAACGAACAGATTCTGATCCTCGATTTCGGGTCGCAGTACACGCAGGTCATTGCGCGTCGCATCCGGGAGTGCAATGTCTATTCGACCATCGTGCGGCACGACATCCCCGCCGCCGAGATCGACGCCCTGGCGCCCAGCGGACTCATCTTGTCGGGCGGTCCGGCCAGCGTTTACGCCGAGGACGCGCCGCTGCCCGATCCTGGAATCTTCAAACTCGGGCTGCCCATTTTGGGGGTGTGTTATGGCGTCCAGCTTTTCGCCCAATTCCTCGGCGGCAAGGTCGAGCCCGGGCTCAAACGCGAGTACGGCAAAGGCACGCTCAGAGTGACCTCGCCTGCCTGTCTGTTGTTTCAGAAAGTCCCGGGCGCCTTCCAGGTCTGGAACTCGCATGGAGACAGGCTCACTCAGCTCCCTCGTGGCTTTGTGGCCGTTGCCAGGACCGAGAACTCCGAGTACGCGGCCATCGAGGATGCCCAGAGGCGTTTCTTTGGCCTGCAATTCCATCCCGAGGTTGCCCATACCCCGCGGGGCAAGGGCATCATCCGCAATTTTGCGCACCGGATCTGCGGGTGTGGGCGCGCGTGGACGATGCGGCGCTACGCGGATGAGGCCATCGGCGCGGTACGCGCCCAGGTCGGCAGCGAGCGCGTGATTCTGGGATTGAGCGGGGGTGTCGATTCGAGTGTGGCGGCTGCGCTGCTTCACAGGGCGATTGGCGATCAGTTGACCTGCATCTTTGTCAACAACGGCCTGTTGCGGGCCCACGAAGCCGAGGTGGTTCGCGAGGTGTTCGGTCGCAACTTCCGCATGAAGCTCGATTATGTGGACGCCTCGGCGCAGTTCCTGACCCGGCTCAAGGGCGTGGTCGATCCGGAGCGCAAGCGCAAGATCATCGGACGCACGTTCATCGAGGTGTTT
>DAOOQY010000778.1:0-2818 GCA_035389025.1 Verrucomicrobiota bacterium | reverse complement strand
TGAAAGCGAAAGTCTGGACGATCATCCTGATTCTGATTTGCCTCGGGCTGGGCGGCGGTCTCTGGTATCGCCACCACACAGCGGTGGCCCAAAAGCGGTCGGACGACGACCAGATTCGGCATCTGGTTCAGCGGATCGAGGAGCGGGATCGGCAACTGGCGTTGCAGACCGAGGCCAACAGCAACCTCACGGCCGTTCTGCAGGCCCGGAGCGTGGATCTCGAACAGAGCCTATCACAGCTCTCGCAGACGCGCGGCTTGCTGGGCAAGACCGAGGCCGAAGTCAAGGCCACCCGCGAAGAACTCGAATCCGCGAAGGTGATGGTGAACAGGCGTGACGGACGGATCGCGGAACTCGAGGGCGCCAACACCGAGCTCGAACGGAGGGCGAACGAGATGCAGACCGCGATCGCCGACCTCGAGACCAGGATTGCCGAAACCCAGAGACGGCTCGATGAGTCGGAGGGCAATCGCTCCTTCCTGCTCAAGGAACTCAAGCGCCTGCAGGCCGAAAAGGCCGATCTGGAACGGCGGTTCAGCGATTTGGCGGAGCTGCGCGAACAGATCAAGAAGACAAAGGAAGATTTGGTCGTCTCCCGGCGCCTGGACTGGATGCGGCGGGGCTTGTATGGCACAGCGCAGAAGAGTGGCGCCGAATTGATGCAGGGCGGACTTCGCCGCCCGCCGGCCGCGTCCAAGCCGAATGTCGATCTCGACGTCGAGATCAGGCGCGACGGCCCGGCGACCGTGGCGCCGTCCAGTCATGGACCGCCAGGGACGACCGCGCCGAGGCCCTGATCTGGGAGGTTACCTGGGGCGGACGAGCAGTTCCTCGATGATGACGTGCGGCGGCTGCTCGATGCAGTGGAGGACGCACGCCGCAACGTCGGAGGGCTGAAGCATGCGCCGCCGCGCGTCCGCGTCGGGGAGTGTCGGACGCTTCTCGAGCAGCGGGGTGTCAATGTCGCCCGGAAACACGGCGCACGCCCGCACGCCGTGGCCCCGTTCCTCGGCGTTGATGCTCTGCGTGAGTCCTGCCAGGCCGAACTTCGACGCCACGTACGCCGGGCCGGCTTTGGGACTGGCCGCCTTGCCGGCGTCGGAGACCACATTGACGATCGTGCCCGACTGTCGGGCGCGCATCTGCGGGAGAAAGGCCTGGACGCAGTAATAGGCGCCGTTGAGGTTGGTGTTGATCATCGCGTGGTAATCCGCGGGCGACAGGACGGCGAGCGCGCGGTTCGGGGTGTTGGTGCCGGCGGCGTTGACCAGGACGTCGATCGCGCCGAATTCGCGCCGGACGCGTTCGGCCATCGCGTTGACGGCATCGGAATCGGCGACGTCGCAAGGGCAGGGGAGCAGAGCGGAGGCCGGCGCCCCGGCTCGGGCGATTGTCCCGCGCAGCTTCTCCTCGCGCCGTCCCACCAGCGCAACCCGCCAACCCCGGGCGGCGAGGGCCAGAACCACGGCCTGTCCCACTCCGCTTCCCGCACCCGTCACAACAGCAGTTTTCATAGGCGACGATGATTCAGACCTTTGGCAGACGATAGGGAGCGCGGTAATCACAATTCAAGAGGCGATTCGCCTTCGAGTCGTTTCGGAACTGCTCGCGGTCCGCATCCCATTCGAGGACCATGCCGCGCTGAAGGGCGATGTTCGCGATGAGCGTCGCCGACGTGCTGCGGTGGCCCGTCTCGATGTCGCAGTGACAGACTTTTCGGCTCTTGACGCAATCGAGGAAATTGCGTGCGTGGTGAGCCGTGTCCCCATTGCCGGTCACCTTGCGGTTGTCGATCATGCGCTGTTCGCCCTCGCGCCAGCGGCGTTCGTAGGCGCGGTCGGTTGGTGTGCGCGCGGGGAACTCGTTCGGGGTGATGGCATCGGCCACGACCTCGAAGCGGTTGCCAAAGAGGTAGAGCGTGCCCTTGGTCCCGCGGAGTTCGACCTCGCATCCGGGCAGGCTTCCCGGAGCCGCGGTGGCATTGAACTGCGAAAAGGTCACCAGGGTGTCGCCCGGGTAGTGCCAGATCGCCTCGAGGGTGTCAGGAATCTCGCGGTTGTCATCGATGCCGGCGAAATGCCCGCCCAGAGCCGTCACGCGCATCGGGGCGGATTGACCCAGCGCCCACTGGATGAAGTCGATGTAATGGACGCCGAAGTTGGTCACCTGGCCCCCCGAGTAATCGTAAAACCAGCGGAACCGGTAAAACGTGCGGTTCTTGTTGTAGGGCACCTTGGGCGCAGGGCCGAGCCAGGCGTCCCAGTCGAAGTCATCGGGCGGGTCGCCATCCGGCGGATTGCCGATTCCCTTGGGCCACTCGTTCTGGACGTGGAAGGCGCGCGCGACGGTGACCTTCCCAATGCCGCCGGCGCGCACGAATTCGGCGGCTTCCCGACAGAAGTCGACCGATCGGCGGTGGATGCCCACCTGGCACACCCGACCGTAGCGCTGAACTGCCGCGGCCATGGCCCGGCCCTCCGCCACCCGCAGCGAAAGCGGTTTCTCGACGTACACGTCCTTGCCCGCCTGGCACGCGTGGATCGTCTGCAGCGCGTGCCAGTGGTCCGGGGTCGCGATGACCACGGCATCGACGTCCTTCTGCTCGATCAGATTTCGGTAGTCCTTGTACTGGCGGGGCTGGGTGCCGATCTTCTTCGCGGCAAAATCGAGGTACGGCTGGCTGATGTCGCAAATCGCGACAATCTGGGTGTCGGGTTGCGAGAGAAACGCATCGAGAACCTGGTCGCCGCGGTTGCCCAGTCCGATGAACCCGAGGCGCACCCGGTCGTTTGCGTTCGAGGCGCGGGGTGAGAGGCCG
>DAOOQY010000777.1:0-2823 GCA_035389025.1 Verrucomicrobiota bacterium | reverse complement strand
CGTGGACAGAGACGGGGCCCGTCGTCACCGCAGATCAGGAAATCCTATCCGTGTGGGATGATTCTACGGTGCCTGGCGGTTCGCGGCTGTATCGGGTCCGGTTGGCTCAGTAGAGCGGCCGACACTGGCGACGACTGATAAGCGCCGTCGGTGGAGAATGTAGGATATTACTCCACAGCGGGCTTCGCACATACAGAGCAATCCGTGGGATGCGCAACGCCGTCACCCTCACCCGCCCGCTGGGCGCCCTCTCGCATCGGATGGGATCGGGACGGAGACTGTTATCGAGTGGGATTCACCACAGAGGGGCAGAGCACACAGAGGGAAGGGCGCTAACGTGAAACACAGGGACTCCTCGTGGAAAAGAGGATTGGATTTGGTCTGAGGCGCGCCTCGTTAGGCGTTGTCCGAGAACTTGACCTCATGGAGTCGGCGCTTGGACTTCTCTTTCGAGCGCTTCCCACGCTGGCCAGTCGATCGGTTTGGGCGATGCGAGCAAGTCCAGGGCCGCCTCCGGCTTCTGCAGGGTGCAGGCCCCGCCTGCTTCGAAGTTGGTCAGCATCCGCTCGATGCATTCCCGCCGCTCGGTCGGAACCGCGTGTGGGAGTTGTTGCTTGAGGAACGAGATCATCTTCTGCAGATGCAAGCGGAACGGGCCGTTCCGATTGGTGTGCCCGAGGGCCAGAAACGCCACCAACAGGATGAGCGTTCGCACCACACGCTCGCCATCGGTTTGCCCCGGCATGCCTCCGTCGGGCCGCAGACGCACGGCAAAGTCCACAAGCCGGTCTTCGATGGTGTCCGGACTCTCAGCCACCGACAAGGCGTGGTCTGACGCGGAGAACATGTACTCCATGAACTGGAGACGATGCGCATCTGTGCAACCCCTCACGAACAACTGCGCCCGCCCTGCCGCGCCCGGAGGACCCGAGGCCGCCATGCCGTAGCTCTTGAACGCCACATCCTCGGGCATGCCGAGCGGCACCACGCGCGTCGTCGGCACCTGGGAGGCGTCGTCGCCCTGACGCTCGATGATCGCCACCAGCGCCATGGCTCGGCTGGCCAGGCCATACTCGAGGCTCGTCTCCTCCAACTTGCGCATCAGCCGGCGATTCTCGACCTTTTCCTTCGGTCGCGGCGTATGGCTCGGCAATTCCCCCCGGATGTTGGATTCGAGTTCAGTGATCAGACGGGCGCCTTGCAGCAATCGCACAGTCTCCGCCTCGCAATCTCCGCTGGGACGCAGATCCACACGGAGATCACCGGCACTATCTCCACTCTTCCAGGTGACGCGCAGGCTCCCTCTTGCATCGCCAGAGGCTTCCCCCATGACGACGAGAGGATGCCCCGTGTATACATCCGATGCGGCTTTCAGGATGCTGCGTCCGCCCGGAAGCTCGCTGAAATCGACTCGAACGTCCGACGCGACCGGCGCGCCAATCGCGGCAAAGAGGTCCAATGCCGCCGTGTCCACGCGCTCGCGCGGGGTGAGAAAGCGGCTGACGCCCCCGGAGCTGCGCGCCAACAGCGTGAGGAAACGGTCCTGGCTGGCCGCGCCGATGCCCAGGCAATGCAGCCGCGCGCCGGCGGACCGGGTCTGGCTGAGCAAATCCTCAGTGCCAGCGACCTGTCCGTCCGTGATCACAATCAGTTCGGCGCGGTCCGCACCGGCCAATCGAACCGCTTCCTGAAGGCCCCGCCCCAGTTCGGTCCCGCCGCGCGCGTCGATCCCGAGCAGGAATTGGCGCAAGAGTTGACGGTTCTCGACGGTTGCGTGTGCCAGGCCGGGCGCGAACAAATCCACCTGGTCATCGAAAGCCACCAAGCCAAAACGATCGGTGTCCCCGAGCGCCCCGAGGCACGCCTCGACCGCCTTCTTCGCCTGGACGATGGTCGGTCCGCCCATCGACCCCGAGCGATCCAGGATAAACACCACGGACTTCGAAGTCTCCGGGGCCTTGCCCAGGAGTGACGATGGGACGACCGCCGTGAACCGCGTCTTGCCGTCGCGGCAGCGCCCCCCGGACAGACGCGTCGTTGCCCGTGTCATCCTGATATCGAGCACCAGATCGCGGTCGGGAACATCCTTCTCCCGGCTCAATCCCACGCGGACATCGTCCGTCCCTCGATTGGCGATGCGCAGGGCGTGAGAGGGCGAACTCACGGTGCCAATCGCGCCGCCCCCACGGACAGATAGATCGAAACCGACGCTGTGCAGGGCGCCGGTGTCGGTCAGGTATCGCGGCAGGAGCAAGTCCCCAAACTCCTCCTCCGGCAGTTCCCATTCGCCCACCCCCGGCTCGATCTCGACCGCACGGGCGCCGCGGTGGTAGCAGGGCGCCAGGGTGAATGGGAAACGGAAACGCAACCCGTCATCGCTCAAGTCCACCCCCGCCACCAGTTCGAGATAGACTTTCACCAATTCGCCCGGACGAATATTCCCCACGCTCAGGTTGACACGCCCGTCCCGGTAAGTCCGCATCAGCGCCGCCAGGTGGCCTTGGCTGATCCCCCGCTCGTACTCGGCCTGCGCTTCCCCGAGTCGTCGGAGATCGGATCGCACCTGGAAACCGTCGCCCAGAATCCGGAATCGCCTCAAGGCCGCATCCCGAGGCAGCCCGAACGCGTAGACGACCTCGATGGGTCGCGCCTCGGCCGAACGAAAGGTGTGAACCACCAGCAGACGCGCTCCAACCGGCAGCACCCGCCCGGTCAACCAGAGCCCTTGCATGGCAAGGGGCGCCGCCTGGCCCGTCTTGACATCCAACACCGTGAATCCGCTCGCTTCGTCATTCATGATCGTTCCTCGCTTTCTTGTTTCCG
>DAOOQY010000776.1:0-2824 GCA_035389025.1 Verrucomicrobiota bacterium | reverse complement strand
CAGTGCCGCTGCCCGCGCGTCTGCAGAATCGCCCCCCCGCTGGCAAGATCGATGCGGATCAGCTCCGCCTTTACGACGAGTTCGGCATCGAGGTCCCGTTCAATCGGATCGGGCAGCCGCCCATCCGCTATCTACGCGTCTCGGCCCAGATCTACAACACCGTCGCGCAGTACCGCCGACTCAACCGGGCCGTCCAGATGCTGTGAGGAGGCGTTGCCTGTTGCCTGGAACAGTTCGTCCATCGACGGCGAGGTCGAGGATCGCCGGACACCGGTTGGCAAGGCGATCCAGACCAAAATCCAGGAGACACCGCCTTCGGCACCAACAACCGTCACCGACCAGGGCCTCTCCCGCGACCGCAGGATTCCCATCTCCCATCTCCGATCTCCTATCTCCCAGCTCCCTTCTCCCATCTCCGATCTCCCATCTCCGAATCCGGCGCGTGCGATTTGGATGGACCGATTGGGGTTGAATCTGTCAAATCGCATCCGATTCGAGAGGGCGAGAGAAGGCGGCTTTTGTGGTAAAAGCCCTTCGTCTGATCGAGTGAAGGCGGTGAGCGGCTATGCACGACAAAGAAATCACAACCTACTTGGCGAACGTCCTCTATATCGCCAGCCAGGACGGTCGACTGACATCGCAGGAATTGGCGGCGCTCGATGAAGTCCGGCGCCTGGTTGGCGCCAAACGCATTCACGTGACCGAGGCCACCCGCCTGGTCGAGGACGCGAAGTTCACAGCCCGAGGCGTGGGCACTCTGGGTGCCCAGGTGCGGAACCTCGAGGACATGGTCTTCGTGGGGTTGGCGGATGCGGACCTGGTGGCGGGCGAGCGCGAGGCGATCGAGGTGTTCTGTGAACAGATCGGCCTCACCCAGACCCAGTTGGACCAGATCGTTCGGGAGGCCCAGGTGCGTTGTTCGGACCTCGAACTGCGCGCGTCCTCCGCCCCGGAGCCCACCGAGAGCAAGAGTGATGAGCGCGACGGCGGCAGGGGCGCTGGCGGCGATGGGGCCGAGACCGCGCACCCGAGGCAGACGGCCATCGCGCGCCGAGCATGCAAGACCTTGATCGAAGACTGCCGCGCGGCGGAGATCAAGAGCGTCGAATTGCTGCCGTCCAACCGCGATGGAGAGCAGTGTGCCATGGCCCTGAGTATGCGCGGCACGCCGCTGGACATCGACCGGCTTCCGGAGTTGCCGCTTCCGTACTGCACCGCCCGCCGCTGCCAATGCGTTTGGATAGCCGCAGGCTAGCCCGGTAACCTCATGCCGGAACGAGGACACGGATTCCCGGCCTCTGTCCGGTCACCCGATGCGCAAGAAACCACGCGAGCGTCCGCCTGAGTCCCCGCGCCGCGCCATCCCTGCCGTCGAGCACGTGCTCCAGGCGCTGGGCGACGTCGGCCTCTCGAGACCGGTCGTTGTCGCCGTCGTGCGGCGCGAGTTGGGGCGGTTGCGGGAGGGCGGGGCCGTGCCTGCTTTCGAGACGATTGTCGGGGGGATTCGAAACGCGCTCGAGACTCTGCGGCGTTCGGCGCTGCGCCCGGTGATCAACGCCACCGGCGTGGTGATCCACACCAACCTCGGGCGGGCGCCCTTGGGGCCGGCTGCGATCGAGGCCTTGACGGCCATCGGAGCGAACTACAGCAACCTCGAGATCGACCTGGCCAGCGGCGAGCGCGGCGGACGCGCGGCATACGTCGAGCAGCTCCTGGCCGTGCTTTGCGGGGCCGAAGCGGCCACCGTCGTCAACAATTGCGCGGCTGCGCTCGTGTTGTTGCTGCGCCATTTCACCGCCGGGGCCCGCAGGGAGGTCATCCTCTCGAGGGGTGAACTGGTCCAGATCGGGGGCGGATTCCGCATCCCGGATGTGCTCGAGACCAGCGGCGCGACTCTGCGCGAGGTGGGAACAACCAACCAGACGACCCTGGCGGATTACGCCGATGCGATCGGTGCGAAGACGGCGCTGATCCTCAAGGTGCACCGCAGCAATTTCTTCATGGACGGTTTTGTGGACTCGCCCTCGATCGAGGCCCTGGCGGAGTTGGCCAGGCGCAAACGCCTGCCACTCATCGAGGACCTGGGCAGCGGGGCCATTTTGAACACGGCCAGTTACGGTGTGGAACGCGAGCCCACGGCGTCCGAAGTCCTCAGGCGCGGTGTCGGCCTGGTCTGTTTCAGCGGCGACAAGCTTCTGGGAGGGCCCCAGGCGGGTGTGATCGCCGGCAAGGCCCGCTGGGTCGCGGCGCTCAAGCGCGAGCCTTTCTTCCGGGCCCTGCGCTGCGACAAGCTCATTCTGGGCGCACTCGAAGCGACGGCTGAGGCCTATGCGCGCGCGCCTCGGGCCGGGCGCGGGAGCAGCCCTTCCGCAGCCCCGGCTGGCCTGGGTGGGCAGATTCCCGTGCTCGGAATGCTCGAAACAACCGAGGAGACCCTCCGCGCCCGGGCCCACGCCCTGCGAACCGAACTGTCCGGACTGCCCCTGACCATCACAGTCGGGGAGGGCAGGGGCCGGGTTGGAGGCGGCACTCTGCCGCGGGCCTCCCTGCCGTCGGTCACGCTCGATCTGTCGCCCCAGACGGTCGCGCCCGCCCAGTTCCTGGCGCGGCTGCGCGCGGGCGCGCCCCCCGTGATCGGCTTCCTCTCCGGCGGTCGTGTGCGCCTTGACCTGCGCACCGTGAGTGCGGGTCAGGACGGGCTTCTGGCCGAAGCGATCCGTGTCGCGGCTTGCGGGATGGCGGCGGATCGAGTCGAACCAAGCCGGCGCACGGCTTACTGAGGAATCAGCGAGATGCACTACACCGTCACCCTCACCCGCCCTCC
>DAOOQY010000775.1:0-2825 GCA_035389025.1 Verrucomicrobiota bacterium | reverse complement strand
GCCGTGGGCCCAGCCGAGCTTCACGGCGTTGTCGGGGGATTCCCCGGAGAGCAGGCCGTAGATGAAACCGGCGGCGAAGCCGTCGCCGCCGCCGACCCGATCGAGCACATCGAGTTGGCATGTGGGCGAGACATGGTGTTGTCCGTTGATCCAGGCCACGGCGCCCCAGATGTGGCGGTTGGTCGAGCAGACCTCGCGCAGCGTGGTGGCGACGACCTTGACCTGCGGCTGCTGCTCGAGCACGCGTCCGATCATGTCGAAGAACGCGCTCGGATCGAGCTTCGACTTGGCCGCCACCTCGGGTCCGGGAATGTCCAAGCCCTTCTGGAGGTCCTCTTCGTTGCCGATCAGCACGTCCACATTCCTCACAATGCGCCGCAGGACCGCAACCGCGCGATCCTTGCCGCCCGAGATTCTCCAGAGCTTCTCGCGGAAATTGAGGTCAAACGACACCACGGCGCCCGCCGCCTTCGCCGCTTGCATGCCGTCGATGATCAACTCGGCCGTGGTCTCGGACAGGGCCGCGAAAATCCCGCCGCTGTGGAACCACCGGACGCCGCCGGCGAAGATGCTGCTCCAATCGAAGTCGCCGGGTTTGAGGCGCGCCGCGGCCTCGTTGCAGCGGTTGTAGAAGACCACGGGCGCGCGCACCCCCCAGCCGCGATCGCTGTAGACCGCCGCCATGTTCGGCCCCTGGACGCCGTCATGGGCGAATGTCTTGTAGAACGAACGAACGCCCATCGCCTTCACCCGCTCGGCAATCAGATCGCCGATGGGATAATCGACCATCGCCGTCACAATCCCGGTCTTCAGCCGGAAGCAGTCCGCGAGGTTCGCCGCCACATTGAATTCTCCGCCGCTGACGTGAATCTGACACTCGGTCGCCTTTCGAAACGGGATGATGCCAGGATCAAGTCGATGCACAAGAGCGCCCAGTGAGACCAGGTCGAGCGCGCCTTCCGAACGCATTGTCAAGCCGTATTGCATGGGATGGATGAAAGCAGATTCGCCCCGCGGCGAGAAGCTTTGTTTGCGTCCGCCGGCGTCAAAAGCGCCGTTGACACGCCCCTTTCCTTTGTTAGCGTCACGGCCACCTTCGCGATCAATGAACCAGCGAAACTGAGTAAACGACAAAGAACAACTTATGGCTAAAGCACTGAAATCACAGAAATACGTCTATCTGTTCGGCAACAAGAAGGCCGACGGCGACGGGTCCATGAAACCGCTCTTGGGCGGCAAGGGCGCCAATCTTGCGGAAATGTCCCGCATCGGCTTGCCGGTGCCTCCCGGATTCACCATCACGACCGAAGTTTGCACGTACTACTACGCGAACAAGCGGACGTACCCCAAGGAACTCCAGGCCCAGGTCAAGAACGGCATTGGGTTCATCGAGAAGATCATGGGGACCAAGTTCAACGATCAGACCGCCATGCCGCTCCTGGTGTCCGTCCGATCCGGCGCGCGCGATTCGATGCCGGGCATGATGGATACGATTCTCAATCTGGGTTTGAACGACCGGACGGTGGTTGCGCTGGTCAACGCCACAAAGAACGAGCGGTTCGCCTGGGATTGTTACCGCCGCTTTGTGCAGATGTACGGCGACGTCGTGATGGGTGTTCAGAAGCGCCCGAACGAGGACCACGAGCCGTTCGAAGTGGTGATTCACGAACTCAAGCACGAGCGTTATGCGCAGGACATCGAAGACACCCGGCTGACGGTGGACGATCTCAAGGAGTTGGTGAAGCGTTTCCAGGTCCTCATCAAGGACCGCACTGGCGGCAAGGAGTTCCCGCAAGACCCGTGGAAGCAGCTCGAAGGCGCAGTCGGCGCCGTGTTCGGGTCGTGGATGAACGACCGGGCGATCGTCTACCGCCGCAAGTACAACATCCCCTCGGAATGGGGGACGGCCGTCAACGTGCAGGCGATGGTTTACGGCAACACCGGCGACACCTCCGGATCGGGCGTGGCGTTCACGCGCAACCCGGCCAATGGCGTGAAGGAATTCTACGGCGAGTTCCTGATCAACGCGCAGGGCGAGGACGTCGTGGCCGGCGTGCGGACGCCTGAGCCGGTGGCGCAGTTGGCGAAGGAGATGCCCGCCGCGTACAAGGAACTCGACAACATCCGCACGACGCTCGAGAAGCATTTCAAGGATGTGCAGGACTTCGAGTTCACGATCCAGGACGGCAAGGTCTTCATGCTTCAGACGCGCAACGGCAAGCGCACTGCCATGGCCGCGCTGAAGTTCTCGATGGACATGGTCAAGGAGAAGCTCATCACCTGGGAAACGGCCGTGCTGCGCAACCCGGCCGACCAACTCGATCAACTCCTGGCCCCGATCTTCGATGCGAAGGCGGAGAAGGCGGCCAAGGCGATCGCCACCGGCCTGCCCGCCGGCCCCGGCGCCGCGAGCGGCAAGCTCTACCTGAATGCCGACCGCGCCGATGCCGCCGCGGCAAAGGGTGAGAAGGTGCTGCTGGTGCGCAACGAGACGTCGCCGGAAGACCTGCGCGGCATGATCGCATCCGAGGGCATCCTGACGGCCAAGGGCGGTGTGAGTTCGCACGCGGCGCTGGTGGCCCGCCAGATGGGCAAGGTCTGCGTCTGCGGCGCCGCCGCTCTGCAGATCGACTACAACGCCAAGACCGTCACCGCGGGCGGACAGACCTTCACGGAAGGCGACTACCTCTCGATCAACGGTACGGTTGGCAATGTCTATGCCGGGCAAATCCCGACCGCCCCGTCTGAAATCGTGCAGGTGCTCGTCGACAAGACGCTCGATCCCAAGAAGAGCGAGACCTACACGATGTTCAAGACGCTCATGG
>DAOOQY010000774.1:0-2832 GCA_035389025.1 Verrucomicrobiota bacterium | reverse complement strand
CAAGCTGTTTGTCGCGGGCAACAACACCGCGGCCAGCCTCTGGTTCGACGACTTCTTCATCAGCAAGTCAGGCTACAACGCCACCGAACCCGCCCCCTTCAACCAAGGTGGCACGCCCGAAGTCAGCATCGCCATCCAAGGCGCCAACGTGGTTCTCACCTTCACGGGCACCCTGACGGCGGCTGACCAGGTGACGGGACCGTGGACGGACGTGGCCGGGACCAGCCCGCTGACCATTTCGGCGACCGGCGCCCAGAAGTTCTATCGGGCTCGAAGATAGAAACCGAGGATGCTCGGCGCCCGGGGCGAGGACCTCCGGGCGCCGGCGGAGAATCAAGACGAGTTGAGAGTTGAGAGTCGGACGTTGTCCGTTCTGGTTCATGGTCCCGATGTGCATTAAGTCATTGAATGTCAATGCTTAACATGAACTGCACAGGAGCGGGGACGTCTCGTCCCCGGCAACAGGAGTTGGGCATGGTGATTGCGGGCGACGAGGACGTCGCCCCTCCTACGGCGCCAGGTTCATGTTCACTGAGCAGTGCAGACAGGAACAGGTCGTTTACCATGGAGCGTGAAACACATCGGGCCCATGAAACCAATTAGGACAGCCTTCACCCTGATCGAGTTGCTGGTGGTGATTGCGATCATCGCGATCCTCGCGGGTCTCCTGTTGCCGGCCTTGTCTCGGGCGAAGGAGAACGGCAAGCGCGCCAAGTGCCTCAACAACCTCCGTCAGATCGGGATTGGGATGACGGTCTACGCCGGGGACAACAACGACCTGGTGATCGAGGCCCGGAATGGCGAGGTGCAGATTTGCCTTAACCCGCCCGAGCGCGGCGCGGCGGCCACCATCGGCTTGACGATCACGACGAACAGCACCGTCAGCCAGATATGGACCTGCCCCAATCGTCCGACCTTCCCGACATACGAAGCCGAGTACCCGCAGTGGGTCATCGGCTATCAGTACTTCGGCGGCATTCCGAAATGGATCAACCCCGCGGGCACGTTCAACTCGCGCAGCCCGATTCGAGCCTCGACTTCGCAGCCGACCTGGGCGCTGGCGGCGGACGCCGTGATGAAGATCGACGGCAAATGGGGCGGGGGCCGCGACAGCGCGTTCAAGGATATGCCGCCGCATCGCGGACGTGGTGGGATTCCCGATGGCGGCAACGTGCTGACCATGGATGGCTCGGCGCGGTGGATTCGGTTCGAGAAGATGCTCTTCATCCATAGTTGGAGCCCCGGCGGGGATCGGGACGCGTACTTCTACCAGGAGGACCTCGGGCCCGACATCGAGAAGAACATCGCCCGGCTCCGATCCAAACCGTGATGCGGGCGCGCATTCCGTTTACTCCGGTCGTTTACGAGCACGCCGCTCGATGCGTGGGACGCACGCCGTGGGAGGTGTCGCGGGATGCGGAACTGCTCTTCGAGGCTCATCGCGCGGCCTTTCTCGAGTACCGCCAGGATGTGATCGCGGTCGGCATCGACATCTACAACCTCGAAGCCGAGGCATACGGCGCCCGCGTCGAGGCTGCGGACGGCAATGCCATCCCCGCAATCCACGAGCCGTTGCTCGACAGCCCGGAGGATGGCCATCACCTGCCGCCCTTTGATCCGGCCCGCGCGGGACGCATCCCGATGGCCCTCGCTGTCGGGCAGCGCTTGAAACGAGAATTCCCGTAGGCCGATGTCCGCATCCCGGTTGCCGGCCCCTTCAGCATCGCCTTTAACCTGTGCGGCATCACCCGACTGTGTGAGGACGCGATCCTGCGGCCCGAGGCCACCGCGCGCCTGCTGCTTCGGTTGGCGGAGAACCAGGCCGAGTTCTGCCGCGCGGTCGCGAAGGCCGGGCTCGACATCGCGTTCTTCGAATCGGCCGCCGCCCCGCCACTCCTTTCGCCGAGGCAGTTTCATCAGCTCGAATTGCCCGCGTTGCGACGCATCCTTGGACTGGCGTGCGAGTGTCTGGGGCACCCCATTCCCTGTATCATGGGTGGCAACACGTATCCGATTCTCGCCGATCTGCTCGCGACCGGGACGACCTACCTGGCCTGCAATGTGGAAACGGACCAAAGACGTTTCGTCGAGTCGGTGGCCCGGACCCATCCCCACGTGCGCGTCCGTGTCAATCTCGATCCGGGCGTGGTCGCTTCGTCCGAACTCGACCGGATTCACGCGGGAGTGGATCGCGTTCTCGAGATCATCGGCGACCGATCCAACTGTTTGATTGGGACAGGCGCTTTGCCTCTCGAGACCCCGCCCGGAAACGTGCGCCTGATTCGCGAGCACTTGGCGAGGCGCGCCTCAGACCAGTTCCAATCCACAACGTTATGAGTCATCTCAAGATTGCCCCACCCTTCGGTCCTGCGACTCGACGAAGTTTCCTCTGTGCAACGGTCCGAACCGGCGCTGCCGCCTGGGCCGGTCTGAGGTTTCTTCGCCGTGCCGCCTTGGGCGCGACCGATCGCGCGGCGCCGAACGAGCGGATTGCGATTGGGATGATCGGCATGGGGCGGCAGGCCTATCACGCCAATCTGCTGCCGTTCCTGGCGTCGCCCGACACCCAGGTGGTTGCGGTGTGCGATGTGGATGCCTGGCGGCTCGAAGAGGGTCGCAAACGGGTCGAGGAGTACTACGCCGCGCAAACGAGGCGCGGTTCGTACAAGGGATGCATGATCGCCCGCGCGTTCCGCAACATCTTGGCCCGCAGCGACATCGACGCGGTCATGATATCGACGCCCGATCATTGGCACGCGATCATGGCGATCGATGCCGCGCGTGCCGGCAAGGACGTGGCACTCGAGAAACCGATGTCTCTGTCGATTGCGC
>DAOOQY010000773.1:0-2833 GCA_035389025.1 Verrucomicrobiota bacterium | reverse complement strand
CGGATCCGGACGCAGCATCGAGGGGTTCGACCTGGCAGCGGCTTTGCGGGCCTGTGACGACCTACTCCTGCGGCATGGCGGGCACGCCATGGCCGCCGGACTCACCATCCGGCCCGAGAATCTCCCCGCCCTGCGGGACCGACTCAACCGCCTCGCCCGCCAGGCGCTCGACCTCCACAATCTGCGCCCGCCGCTCCGCCTGGACGCCGTCACGCCGCTGCGCGAACTCACCCTCGAACGCGTGGACGAACTCCAGCGACTCGAGCCGCGCGGGTGCGGCAATCCCCCCGTTCAAATCGTTGTCCCCCGCGTTTCGCTGCGCCGCCCTCCCGCGTGCATCGGGCGCGGTCAGCGCCACATCAAGCTCTGGGTCAACGACGGCGCCGCCACCGGCGAAGCGATCTGGTGGGGCGGCGCCCACCAGCCGTGCCCCGAAGGCCCGTTCGACCTCGCCTGCGCGCCCGAGGTGAACGCGTACGACGGACGCCGCACGGTTCAACTCCGAGTGCTCGATTGGCGCCCGGCCGAGCCCATCGAGTGCCTTTCGAGCAGGTAGTCGCGCAAGCTCCCGTAGTCCACTTCGAGCCGGTCGTAATCCTCCGGGCGCTGTTCCAAGGCGGCGAGCGCGGGAGGCACGTCCGGCGCAAAACCCAGCAACGCCACAATCTCATCCGGGAACTTCGCCGGATGCGCCGTCTCGAGCACCACCGCCGGCGACCCGCCCAACGGCTCGACACCCAGGTAATCCTCGAGCCCGCGCCACGCGACCGCCCCGTGCGGTTCCAAGAGCAGACCATGCCGCTCCCACGCCGAGCGAATCGCCTCCCGCGTCCGCGCGTCCGAGACCGAGGTCGAGTACAAGTCGCGCCGCATCCGGTCCAGGTCAGGCTGGCGATGAATCGCGCCCGTCTCGTCCATCCGCCCCCCGTAGGCCGCCACCAGGCGCGCCAGGTTGCTCGGATGCCCGACGTTCATGGCGTTGGAGACGCAGGCGCGCGACGGTTCGATCTTCTCGTAAGTCCCGCTCGCCAGGAACCTCGGGAACGCATCGTTGCCATTGACCGGCGCCACCAGGCGCTTGAGCGCAAGCCCCATCTCGCGGGCGACCACCGCGCCCATCATGTCGCCAAAATTCCCGCTGGGCACCGCGAACACCACCGGCTCGCCGCACGCAGCCACACGCGACGCCGCATAGAAATAATAGACGCTCTGGGGCAGAAGCCGCCCGATGTTGATCGAGTTGGCCGATGTCAGCGGAATCGCCTCGAGCGCAGAATCCGAAAACGCCCGCTTCACCATCGCCTGGCAATCGTCGAACTTCCCCCCGACGGCCAGCGTGCGGATGTTCCCGCGCAGAGTGGTCATCTGCCGGCGCTGGCGCTCGCTGACTTCACCGACAGGAAACAGCACAATCACACGGATGCCGGGGACGTCATGAAAAGCGCTCGCAACCGCGGACCCCGTATCCCCGCTCGTCGCCGTCAATACCGTCAACTCGCCCCCCTCCTCCCGAACGAACCGCCCGATTACGCGCGCCATCCACCGGGCGGCGAAGTCCTTGAACGACGCGCTCGGGCCGCGGTCCAGGCGCATCACATGGATGCGGTCGCACACCGGTTCGAGCGGAACGTCAAAATCGTACGCGTCGCGGCACACGGCCTCGAGTGCCTCCGCGTCGAGCACGCCGCCTGTGTAGCGCCGCAGGACCTCCCAGGCGATTCGCCAATACGGCAGGCCGGCGAACGCCGCAATCTCCTCCGGGCCCAGCGATGGAAAGCGCCTTGGCCAGTACAAGCCGCGGTCCGGGGCCTGCCCGCGGAGCAGCGCCTCGCGCAGGCCAACCGGCGGCGACTGCTCGTTGGTGCTGTCAAGAACGATCGGGTCCATCCTGTCACCCCCGCGTCGGACACACGCCCTCACTTGAAACTCTCGACCCGGAACATGACCGGCGGCGCCTTCACAGCCGCGAGCCGTCCGATCTGCGCCAGAGCTCGTGCCATCGCCCTGTTCGAAGCCTCATGGATCATCAGAATCAAAGGCACAACGCCGCCCTCGTGGCCCTCGGGCTGAAACACCGAGGAAATGCCGATTCGGTTTCGGCCCAGGATCGCCGCCACACGGCCCAGCACGCCGGGCCGATCCACCACCCGCAACCGCACGTAATAGCGGCAGACCGCCTCGGACAGGGCCAGCACCCGCCCGTTCTTCGCGTGGGCCACGAACGGCGGGACTCGACGCCGGCTCTGATGCGTGAGATCCAGCGCCGCATCGGCCAGATCGCTCAGCACCGCGCTCGCCGTGGGGTCCTGGCCCGCCCCGCGTCCATAGAACAGCGTGTCGCCAACCACGTCGCCCTGCACAAACACGGCGTTAAACGCGTCATTCACGCTGGCCAGGACATGGCTGTTCGGCACCAGCGCCGGGTACACCGCCACCAGCACCGGCCCGGCCTCCGCCCGCCCCCTGCCCCGGCCGGACGTCGGATGCATCTGCTTGACCGCACCCAACAGCTTGATTGTGTATCCCAACTGGCCGGCAAACCGGATGTCCATCTGCGACACGTTGCGAATCCCCTCGACGTGGATGTCTCTTGGGTTGACCCAGAACCCGTGCGCCAACGACGCCAGAATGCCCACCTTGTGCATCGAGTCGTGCCCATCGATGTCCAGCGAGGGTTCCGCCTCCGCGTACCCGAGCCGCTGCGCCTCCGCCAGCACATCCGCAAACTCGGCCCCTTCGAGCTTCATGCGGGTCAGGATGTAATTGCACGTGCCATTGACGATGCCGTAAAGGCGCAGGATGCGATTGCTGATGAAACCCTCGCGCAGCGACT
>DAOOQY010000772.1:0-2833 GCA_035389025.1 Verrucomicrobiota bacterium | reverse complement strand
GTCTGCGGGTCGAGAACCAGCGATTCGCCTGGCGATTTGTTCCGCGCACCCTCGCAAAGACCCCCGAGTTTGTTGTGCTGAATCCATCGAAACCGGATGGAACATGCCGGATTTTCGTGTTCGGCGAGTCGGCTGCGATCGGAGATCCGGCGCCTGCGTTCGGTTTCTCGCGCATTCTCGAGACCCTGTTGCGCGCGCGCTGCCCGGGCACGCAATTCGAAGTCGTCAACACCGCGTTCACAGCCATCAATTCGCATGTGATCCTGCCGATCGCGCGCGACTGTAGAAACCTGCGGGGCGACATCTGGCTGGTGTACATGGGCAATAACGAGGTCATCGGCCCCTTCGGAACCGGCACGGTCTTTGGCCGCCAAACGCCCCCGCTTCCCGTCATCCGGACAAGTCTCGCGCTCAAGACGGCCCGATCCGCCCAGTGCCTTGACCAGTGGCTCCAACGATTGAGCCCCTCATCCGATGCGGCCCTGGGCTGGGGCGGCATGTCGATGTTCATGAGCCAGCAGGTGCGCCGCGACGATCCGCGCCTCGAGACTCTGAATCGCCATTGCCAGCGGAATCTGAGCGACCTCATCGCGCTGGGCACGGACGCTGGGGCGCGCGTGGTTGTGAGCACCATGGTGTCGCGCGTGCGCGACTGGCCGCCCTTCGGTTCGCTGCACCGGGTCGGCCTGACCGAGACCGATCGTATCGAGTGGGAACGGTTCTACAACGCCGGCGTCGCGGCTCAAACCAACGGCGCATTCGAAGCCGCAGTTCGGAACTACGAATCCGCCGCAAGACTCGATGAGACCTACGCCGATCTGCATTTCCAATGGGGCGCCTGTTGCCTGGCGCTCGGCCAGACCAACGAGGCAAAAACCCATCTAACGCTCGCCCGAGACCTCGACACGCTCCGGTTCCGGACCGACTCCCGCCACAACGAGTCGATCCGCCAGACAGTTGCGCGCCACGCCGGACGCGGCGTTCGTCTTCTGGATGCGGAGAAGCAGTTCGATCGGGAGAGCAAGCACGGCATGCCCGGCGAGGAACTGCTCTATGAACACGTCCACTTCACTTTCGAGGGCAATTACCTCCTCGCGCGGCTCTTCGCCGAGGAGGTCGCCGCCATCCTCCCGAGTCGCGCCGCCCCGCGGTCGCAGCCGCCGGCTGCCTGGCTCGCGCCCGAGGAATGCGCTGCGCGGCTGGGCTACACCGACAGCCAACGGTACGAGATCGCCAAGGTTGTGCGGCGCCGTTTTGACGAACCGATCTACAGGCATCAACTCGGCCATGCGGAACGCCTCGAAAAACTCGATGCCGAATTGGCCAGCCTGCGCGGCCACTCCAAACCAGTGGCCCGCCGCCGCGCCATGGACATCTGCCGACAGGCCACAGCATCCAACCCCGGCGACTGGATGCTGCACGAACTGACCGCCCGCCTGCTGGTTGGACTCGACGACTACAGCGCCGCCGAAGCGGAATGGCGCGAGGTCGCCCGCCTGATTCCCCACGCCGCACGACCGCACAACGAAATCGGCAAACTCCTCCAACAGCAGGGAAGGAACGATCAAGCGCGCGCCTCCTTTGCCAAGGCCCTGGAACTGAATCCGGACTCCGCCGATGCCCACATC
The DNA here is from genome assembly GCA_035389025.1 of Verrucomicrobiota bacterium. Classification (GTDB taxonomy): domain Bacteria; phylum Verrucomicrobiota; class Verrucomicrobiia; order Limisphaerales; family J093; genus MWFF01. Next base: position 1,205 of record DAOOQY010000772.1, on the reverse strand, counting down.
GGACTGGGCAATCTCGATCGGGCCCAGGGCGCTCGATCGAAGGCCATCAGCCATTTCCGCCAAGCCCTGCACCTGGATCCGACCCGCGCCGAGACCGCGAAAGACCTCGAGACGCTCCTGCAATCCGAAGCCAGGCCTTGAGGTCAACGCAGGATTTGAATCGCACACCGCCCTCGGACTGTTCATCTTCACCCCCATGCGAATCGTCGTCGGCCTGCATGAGATGCAGCGTTTGGCTCGCCGTTGGAAGCGTCAAGGGGTGCGCGTCGCATTCGTGCCCACGATGGGCGCCCTGCACGCGGGGCATCTGAGCCTTGTCCACGAAGCGCGGCGGCGTGTGAAATCAACCGGGCGCGTCGTTGTCAGCGTGTTCGTCAACCCCACACAGTTCGCGCCTCATGAGGACCTGGCGGCGTACCCGCGGAATCTGGCGCGGGATCGCGCCCTCTGCCGGACGTCCGGGGTGGATGTTCTCTTCGTGCCCGGCGACACCGCGATGTACCCGCGGGCGCCCGTCCCGCCTTCGAGCACCTACGTTGTCGAGGAAGCGCTGACCCGCTCGATGGAGGGGTCTGCGCGACCGACCCATTTTCGGGGCGTCACGACAGTCCTCGCCAAACTGTTCAACCTGGTGTTGCCCGACATCGCGGTCTTCGGCGCGAAAGACTGGCAGCAGGCGGCCGTGGTGCGCCGCATGGTGCGGGACCTCATCTTCCCGCTGCAGATCGTGGTGGCCCCCACAGTGCGCGAGAGCGACGGGCTGGCCATGAGTTCGAGAAACCAGCGCCTAGCCCCCGACGAGCGCCCTCAGGCAACCGTGCTCTGGCGCTCGATCCAGTGGGCCCGAGGCCGCGTCCAGGCCGCGCAGCGTGCCGTCCCCGCCGCCCAACTCGAGAAAGGGGTCGCCAAGCTGGTTGCGTCTGAACCGGCTGCCCGTCTCGATTATGTGGCCTTTTTCGATCCCGACACCCTCGAGCCGACTCGCGCCGTGCACCGCACTTCCCACATGGCCCTGGCCGTGTTCGTAGGCAAGGTCCGCCTCATCGACAACGCCCCGCTTGGCCTCGACGAACCGTGAACTGCCTGGTCACCGCCGGTCCGACTTGCGAACCCCTCGATCAGGTTCGACGCCTCACCAATGCGTCGACGGGGCGATTGGGCGTCGAACTCGCCAATTCCCTGGTCGACAGGGGGCACGCGGTGTC
>DAOOQY010000771.1:0-2834 GCA_035389025.1 Verrucomicrobiota bacterium | reverse complement strand
GATCGGGGAAACGCTCCCTCCAGGCATCGAGCAGCGGTACGGCGTCGCGGCTCGAGACGCAGAAAAGCAACTCGAAATCCTCGCCGTCGGTCAGTGCGGCCGACAAGGCGGACTTGGCGTCGGGACGTTCGCGCGCGGCGCGCTTCGCCTCGCGGCTGATTGGGATCGCCGCAGCCAGCAACTCGGCACCCACCCGGCTCGATTCGAGCAGATGCCGCAAGTCTCCTGCCAGCCCATCGCTCAAGTCGATCATCGCATGCACCGCGAAGTGCCCGGTCAGCCAGCGCGCCTCGGCCAGGCGCGGCTCGAAACAGAGGTGCCGGCCCCGCAACGAACCGCCCAACTCACCGCTCACGAACACGGCGTCGCCGGGCTTGGCCCCGGATCGAGTGACGCAGCGTGCCTTCTCGACCGAGCCCAGCAGGCAGACCGAGAGCAGGAGCCGATCGGGGTTGGTCGTGGTTTCACCTCCCACAATCGCCACGCCGTGCCGCGCGGCCAGGGCGTTCAACCCCCGGTAAACACCTTCGATGCGGGCGACATCGAATGCCGTCGGCAGACCGAGAGTGATCAGCGCGCTCGACGCTTCGCCGCCCATGGCGGCCACGTCGCTCAAACACCGGGCCAGGGCCTTGTGCCCGATCTGCTCGGGCAGGGCGTCCGCGTCGAAGTGGACGCCCTCGACCACCGCATCGGTCTTGAAGAGCACCCAGCGGTCCGGCAGCCCGAGGTCGAGAACCGCACAGTCATCGCCCGCGCCGACCACCACTCGTGGGTGGCGCGGCAGGTCGTGCGTCAGGCGCCTGATCAATTCGAATTCGTTCATCCTCCGACAAGCAGCCATGTGAAATTGGCCAGATTAAACAGGCCGTGCGCGCCAATGGGCGCCCAGAGCGAGCCGGTCTGCTCGTACAAGAGCGTCAGCAGCACGGCAAAAAACACCAACGACAGAAACGTCACCGCATTGGCGTGAGTCAAGGCAAACACAAACGCGGTCAGCCACAGGGCGGCGCGCGGGTATCCAAGTTCCTTGATGGTCGGATAGAGAATGCCGCGGAACACCACTTCCTCGACCACCGGGGCCAGCAGGACCGCCATCGCCCCGAACAGGAGCTTCTGTCCGATCGAGGTCACGGACTCGAGTGCCCGCACGGTGGGTTGCGCCACGACTTCGAGCGACAGCCACATCATGACCTTCTGCGACACCCACATCAGCGCCAAACTGATGGGGAACACGGCCACGGTGGCGGCGACCGCCACCAGGGCCAGCCAGGCCAAGCGGCCTTCCCCCAAACCGAATGCCTCGCCCCAGGTGGTCCGGTTCTCCCGCACAAACCATCCCACGGCGCCCAGCGCCACGACTTGAAACACCATCGTCCCGATCAGCCCGACCAGGGCCTGACGCGCCTCGTCGGGTTCCCCTCCGGCCAGCCGGTCCGCGAGGTTGCTCACCAACCCCACCGTGGCCAGCCCGAGAAACAGGATCACGAGCAGGCGCAGGACCGACTCCAGTTTCCAGTCTTGGCGGGGCAGCATAGAGCGGTCAGCCCTCCGTTTGCCGGGACGCGAGGACGCGTCGGGTTGGGACGTAGTGGGCGAGGAACTCGCGCCGGTAGTCGCCGAACGTCCCGGCGGCCAGGTGGGCGCGCATCTCGCGCATCACGTGGAGATAGAAGTGCGAATTGTGGATGCTGACCAGCCGCAGGCCGAGGATTTCATTGACGTTGAGCAGATGGCGGATATAGGCCCGGCTGAAGTGCCTGCAGGCAAAACAATCGCAACTCTCGTCGATCGGGCGCACCTCCGCCTTGCAGGCGCCGCCCTTGATCGCGAACGTGCCGTGCCGCGTGAACGCGGTGCCGTTGCGGGCCACGCGCGTCGGCAACACACAGTCGAACATGTCCACACCCCGCGCGACCAACTCGACCATCTGCGCCGGGGTGCCCAGGCCCATCGCGTACCGCGCCTTCCCGGCGGGAAGAAAAGGCTCGGCGAACTCGATGGCCCGGAGCATCTCCGGCTCGGGTTCGCCCACGCTGACCCCGCCGATGGCGTAGCCGTCGAAATCCAGGGCTGTGATCGCGAGGGCGCATTCCTCGCGCAATGCCGCATTCGAGCCTCCCTGGACGATGCCAAAGACCAGTTGCCCGGGGGACCGCGGCTGCTCGCGGCACTCGCGCGCCCAGCGAATCGTGCGCTCGACAGCGAGGCGCTGTTCCTTGGCCGGCGCGTCGTGCGGCGGGCATTCGTCGAAGACCATCGCGATGTCCGAGCCGAGCGCGCGCTGGATCGCCATCGCCTCCTTCGGCCCGAGGAACAGCGGCGAGCCGTCGAGGTGGGAGCGGAACTCGACGCCATGGGCCTTGACCTTGCGAATCTTGGCCAGGCTGAACACCTGGAAACCGCCGCTGTCGGTCAGGATCGGTCCGTCCCAAGCCATGAACCGATGCAGGCCGCCGGCGGCCTCGATGATCTCGAGTCCGGGCCGGATGCTCAGGTGATAGGTGTTGCCGAGGATGATCTGGGTGCCCATCTCGCGCAACTCGCGCGGGTCGAGCGCCTTCACGCTGGCCTGGGTGCCGACCGGCATGAACACCGGCGTCTCGATGACCCCGCGGGCGGTGGTCAAACGCCCGAGCCTGGCCTTCGAAGCCGGATCGGTCTGGAGCAACTCAAACACGGGGCCGATCAAGCCCGAAAACGGCGCGTGTCACAAGCTTTCAGCACGGCGAGCGCGCATTTCTCACCAGCTCTTGATGAACGCGGAGCCAATGTCATGGAAAGGTGCACGCATGCGCGCTAGCAGGCTGTCGGACTTAGGGGCGCCCTGGCCG
>DAOOQY010000770.1:0-2839 GCA_035389025.1 Verrucomicrobiota bacterium | reverse complement strand
GTTGCAGGCCGCGTTTTGATAGGGGCCGAGACGCATCGAAGCCCATGAACACGGAACAACTCTATCAGGAACGTTTCAACCGTTACGTGACGGCGCTGCGCAACGAGAAGCCGGATCGGGTCCCCATCCGGCCTTTCGTCGCCGAATTCACCGCCAAATACGCCGGCTACACGTGTCAGGATGTGGCCCATGATTACCCCAAGGCATTCGAGGCCGCGATCAAGTGCGCGAAGGACTTCGGCTGGGACGCCGTCGTGCCCAACATGGTCTATGTCTGGACCGGTCTGGCCCAGGCGATGGGGCTGCGCTACTACGGCATCCCGGGCATCGGCATCCCGCACACGGTCGGCTTCAACTACATCGAGCCGTCGGAGGATCAGGCCTTCATGAAGGCGGACGAATACGATGCGTTCATCGACGATCCGACCGGTTTTCTCTACAACGTCTGGTTCCCGCGGGTATCGACGGAAGTGAGCCGCATCGGGGAGGCCTCGACCTACCGCAACAACCTGGCGTTCGTGAAGGGGGCGATGGCCATGCTGACGTACTTCTATGCGTTCGGCCCGCAGACGGCCCGGTTGCGGACGGAGTGCGGCACCGCCTCGGCCATTTCGGGCATTTTCAAGGCCCCTTTCGACATCATTGCCGACAAGCTGCGCGGGTACGTGGGGCTGACGCTCGACATGCACACCCAGCCCAAGAAGGTGCTTCAGGCGTGCGAGGCGCTCATGCCTCACCTCTGCCACATCGGCCTGGCGACTTCCGATCCCAACAAGCAGGTCCCGATCGGATTCTGGATGCACCGCGGGTGCGTGCCGCTCATCAATCCGGCCCAGTACGCCTCGCACTATTGGCCTACGCTCAAGCCGATCATCGAGGAATTCTGGAAGAACGGGCGCCAGACCCTCTTCTACGCCGAGGGCAAGTGGCAGCATCACTTCGATTCGTTCCGCGAACTGCCGGACCGCAGCATCGTGTTCCACTGCGATCGGGACGACATCTTCGAGGCGCATCGCCGACTCCATGACAAATTCTGCTTGAGCGGCGGGATACCGAACGGGCTGCTCAGCTACGGGAAACCGGACGAAGTGCGGGCCTTTTGCACCCGCGTGCTTGATGAGGTGGCCTCGGAGGGCGGGTATATCATGGACGCCAGCGCCATCATGCAGGACGACACCAGCATCGAGAACGTGCGGATGATGACCGACGTCTGCCACGAGAAGGGCGTCTACTCCGCCGGTTCGTACGCTCCGCCCACAGCCACCCCGCCCGCCGACCTGCCCGCGTCGGTGGCGGACCGTGCGAAACTCGGCGGACTGGCGGGACGCCCTGGGCCCCGGGTTGCGCCCGGTGTGTGCTGCCCGTGGGAGGAGAAGGCCGCTCAGTTGCCCCCGATCACGGGCGATCCGGCGATGGTGCGCCGGGTGTGGGAAGAGATCGACGGCATGGGCAACATGTTCATCTGGCAATGTCTGCTGAGTTTTTAGGACTCGAGAGAGGAATTCGCCGCCACGCATCCTCGCACCGGCACCCCCCATAGACCGAATCGAGTCTCCTGAACAAAAGACCAGCCGCGCCGGGCGGGCACAGTGACTCGAGCCGAATCGCCGACCACTCACCGTCGGCGACCGGCACAAGCGGCGACAACCGGAGGGGACAGGGTGGCGGACGGGGCGGATTCGGGACGCGCGCGCGGCCGGCGCGCGGTCGTGAAAGAACGGCGGAGTCTTCGAACAAGTCCCCCTGCTCGAATGTGCGCCCTTCAGACTGCGTCCGGGCGTCGACCCAGGCCGAGTCTGCCGATCGGAGCAGGTTCTCAAGCTCCTCGCGCCGCTCCCTCAGAGGACGTGCACGCCAATCCATCCCACGGCTTTCGAGCAGGTCGCGCGCGATGAGCATCGCCGGACCTTTGGCCGTGCGTCGGCGCGCGGGTTCGCGGCGGGCGGGTGATGCGGAAGCGGGAGGTTCCGGGGGTCCGCCTGCGCCGTGCCAGGTCGAGAGGACGCCTTCGAGCACCGTTCCGTCGGGGAGGAGCGAGGCGGCCTGCTCCAGATCGGGCAGGGCGTCCGTGAGAATTCCTTTCGTCTCGGACCAGAGCACCGTGTGGCCGCGACGCCGAATCGCTTGGAGTCGGTGGCCCATCCAGTCCCATTCGACCTGGCAATCAAGCGCAGGGAGGTTTGCGCATAGCGCCTCATCGGGCTCGGCGAGAAGATGAAACGGGTACGGGCGGGCGGTGTCATCGACCGCTGTTTCGGTTGAGACGAGCCGGCGGAAGTCCTCCGCGCGCGGCTCCCAACCGCCCATCATTCGGTACTCGACGATCGCGGGGTCTATGGACGCTTGCCGGGCGAGCGCGCGGGCGAGCATGGCGCGTGAGACGCCAATTCGGAACGTGCCGGTCAGGAGTCGGTTCCAGAGCAGACGCTGGCGCGTGTCGAGTTCGGCCCATGTCATGAGAACCAGGTCGCGCTGAGCGGCTGTGTCGAGTCCACTGAGGGGCAACAGCCGGTTCTCGATGAGTTGGCGCAGGCGGCTGGCGGCGACCCCCGACCCGCCGGGTGCGGGCGGACAAGGCCCTTGAGGGGCCGGGCTTGGTTCGCCGATTGACGCACGCGCCGCCGTATTCAGACCCGAGACGGGCGGCAGGACCAGGGCCAACGTCTCGCCCAGGTCGCCGGCCACCTGGTGGCACTCGTCGATCAGCCACAGTGGAATGGCGGCGGCTTCGGCCGCCCAGAGGCGGAGCAGGGCCGGCTTGACGAGTTGCGTCGAAGGGTGTCGCGTCAGCAGGGCCAGCGCCCACGCGGCGTCCGCCGGCTCCGCCCGGCTAAAGTAA
>DAOOQY010000769.1:0-2847 GCA_035389025.1 Verrucomicrobiota bacterium | reverse complement strand
GCTGGTACATGGGCAGGCTTTCGCCCGGGTTGTTAATGCGCACCAGCATGGTCTGACGGGCGGCATCGAATTGGAAACAGTTGCCCCACTTGCCCGCAACCACGTCGGCGGCCGTCAGGTTGACCAACTCCATGTCGTATTCGCTGACGACGTCGTAGGTCTTTGTGCCTTGGACGCCATCGAGCCGCCACAACGAGACCACCTGGCTGGTCAATTCCGGCTCGGGAACCGGGCTGACGGCCAACGTGGCGGCGGCGGATTCGGCGCTCCCCTCGGCATTGGTCACCCGGAGTTTGTACTCGCCCGAGTCGGCAACCTGCAAATCCGTCAGCGCCAGCGTGGGCGAGGTGGCATCCGGAATCTCAGCCCCCCCCTTCAACCACTGGTAGGTCAGCGGCCGGATGCCCCCGGCCACGGCGGTCAGTGTGAACGCATCGCCCGCGCGAAGCTTGGACGAGCCGACCGGATCCCTGGTCACAAACGGGCCGAGGGCGGGGACGGGAGTCTGGATGCCGTTGTTCATGACCTCCTGGACCTCTTCCATGCTCAAGGCCCGTTCCCAGACCGCCAACTCATCGACCGTCCCGCGGAAGTAGGCTGCGACCCCGCTCGATCGCAGGACCGCGCCAACCGATGTCGTGTCCTGTATCAGAGTCGCCTCACGCGTGTACGTCGCGGTGAATGTGTTGGTGCCGTCCAGGTAGACCGTCACCGCGCCCGACAGATCGACCAGCGCGACATGATGCCACGTGTTGTCGTACGCCGTTCCGGCCGAATGGAGATGGTTCATCTGAGCCGTGCCGGCGCTGTTCCGGTAGAACAAATCGATCGTGCCGTCCGCCCCCGAGTTGTGCGTGCCGATGTTCACCAGAATGTCGTTGTCGGCGTCATTGAAATTGCTCTCCGAGAAGACGCGCCGGTCGCTCTGATTGGCCGCTCCTTTGACCCAGAACATGATCGTGTAGCGCTCCGCCCTCGAAATCGGCAGCCGATCGTCGGCGCCCGGTTCGGTGGTGCGGTAGGCGTACTGGCTGCTGCCGTCGAACGAGAACGCGCTCCCCCGCTTGCCCGGCACGACGCCGGCCGCGTCAAACCAGCCGACCAGGTTGAGGTCGAAGCCCGATACCAGATCGGCCGTGGTGGTGAAATCCGCGGACATGGCGTCCAGCGGCCAGTACGAGACCAGGCCTTGACGCACATCGGCGGCAAGGAGAACAGCGCCGCCGAGCCAGGCGGCCATGCACCCGGCAATGAGTTGAGAGGTTTTCATGGGTTGTTTCTCGGTGGGGGTATAATGGTGTTGTGTCACATGACTTCGCCGAAGGCTGATTTCACACGCACTTTGCGCCAACTCGATTGGAGCGGCAAGCGTTTATTCTCAGCCGAGCCCACCCTCCTCGTGCCTCTTCACCCCTCCGCGCGAGGGTTCAGCCCGCTCAAACCTCGAACTCAGTACAAAGCGCCTTTGGGTGTCGGGTAGACCTTGCCCGACGGGGCTCGGGGCGGGGCGTTGGTCGGCTTCGACTTGAACGCGGATCGCACGAGCCAATGCCGCTTGAGACCCTCAATCAACTCGTCGGTGTGGAGCAGGAGCGCCCGCAGCGTCCCGACGAAGTTGGTGTTGGCCTCGACCTGGGTGTTGAGGTTGCTGATGATGACGCTCAGGCTCTGAAGCGGGGGCTGCAACTGCGTCATCAGGAGTGTCAGGTTGGTGTTGGCCGTGGCGAGCATGACGCCCGCATCGGCGAGCGTGGCGCTGACGTTCGTGAGGGCGTCGTTGGCGTTGGTCAGAGTGACCAACGTCTGCGCGTGAAGATCGGACGGCAGCAACCAGCGCCCCAGGGCGCCGTCGGCGTTGGTCAGATTGGCGCTGATGACGGTCAGATTGGTGACCAACGGTTGCGCCTGAACCACAAGCAAATCGGCATTCGCCGTCAGATTCAGAGCCTTGTCGAGAATCTGGGCCACTTGATTGGTCAGGGCGAACACGCTGGGCAAGGCCGCCTCCGTCTCGCGCACCAGAAGATCGAGCCGATCCGACAACGTCGGCGTCTCGTCGGGCGGAAGCCAGTAGGGCCTGGTGCTGGCCGTGTGCGGTTCGTACCGGCTGGTCTGGAGGTTCCACGAGTAGGTCACCTGCTTGGTCCGTGCCTGGCGGTCAACCACCCGAATCCGCGGCACCGATGCATCGATCATCCGCTCCAGGAGATCCCGGTCCAGCGGCACAAGCGGCGTGGCGAACCGGCGCGTCCGGTTGATTTCCTGGGGATAGGCCTGTTCGAGGAGCAGGCGGTTGACGCGGAAAACCTCCTCTCCCTGCGGAGGCGGATCGAGCAGACGCCGCGTCTCCTCCGTCAGCGCCACCCCGTCAAAGGCAGCCGCATCATAAAGCAACGGCCCCTCGATGAGGCGGGTGAGTTCCTCGACCAACGCCAGTTGCAGGGGGCGCAACTCGCGAGCTGCCCCCTTGTAGCGGGTCACCACATCCCGGTTCGCCTCGTCAAATCGCGCCATGAAATGTCGCGTGAGCCGGTTGGTGCCGTCCTGCAAACGCGCCACGAGCGCGGCCAGATCGCCGATGTCCTCCAAAACGAACGATGGCGCGAGCAGCTTGCGCGTGACAACGGGCAGTTCATAGACGTCGAGGAACAGCTTGTCCTTGAGATCGGCCAGGGCGAGAGCCTGTTGCGGCGTCTGCTCGCTGACTTGCCAAACGATGTGGGTGGGGATGTAGTTGGTGCCCTTCGTCACCTCGATGGTGCGCTTCCCCAGGAAATCCGAACTCACCCGCGCCTTCGATCCGGCCGTCCAGAGGTACCCGAAATACGGGGCCCGGACCGAGAATTG
>DAOOQY010000768.1:0-2858 GCA_035389025.1 Verrucomicrobiota bacterium | reverse complement strand
CCTGGCCCGGAGGGAAGGTGAACGCGGCCTGGGTGAGGCGTTCGACCTGGGCGCCGGACAGACGGCAGGCGCCGTTCTTTTCGAGCGCAGCGAGGAACGCGTCGAAGACGCGATCGAGCACGAACACCTCCTTTTCCCCGATGCAGAGCACGTTGTTGTCGTAGGCTGCGCCCAGGATCACTTGCTGCGCGGCCCGATCGAGGCATGATGTGCCGTCCACCAGGACGGGCGGGTTGCCGGGCCCGGCGCAGACGGCGCGCTTGCCGCTGGCCATGGCCGCCTTGACCACGCCTGGGCCGCCGGTGACACAGAGGAGCTTGACGTGCTCGTTTTTGGCGAGCGCCTGGAAGGAATCGAGTGTGGGCGGGTCGATCAGGCACGCCAGGTTCTCGATACCCAACTCGCGGTGGATGGCCTCGTTGAACACTCGCACCGCCGCCAGCGCGCACTTCGCGGCCCCGGGATGGGCGTTGAACACGACGGAGTTGCCCGCCGCCACCATGCTGATGATGTTGCACGCCACCGTTGGAATCGAGTGTGTGGACGGCGTCACGGCGCCGATCACTCCGAACGGGGCGCACTCTTCGAGCGTGATCCCGTGATCCCCGCTCAGGCCGTAAGGGTGCAGGAACTCGACACCCGGCACGGCGCGCAGCCCTTCGAGTTTCTCGATCTTGTGGTCCAGCCGCCCAATCTTCGTCTCCTCCAGTTCGAGCCGGCCCCATTCCTTCGACTTGGCGCAACAGATCTCCTTGATGATCCGGACGACCGTGTTGCGTCCTGCCACCCCCTTTTCGGAAAGCTGCCGATAGGCCCCATGCGCCGCCGCGCACGCCTCGTTCGCGTCGCCGAATACCCCGTATCGCCCGGGCCGCGAGGCCGGAGTCTGGGTGGGGCCGGGACGCTCGCACGCTCGAGAAGGCGCAGCGGGCGGCGGGGTGGTCGTGCCCGCGGCTGAAGGGGCGCTGCGCCCCAGGCGTCCCAGGACTTCCTGGACGATGTCGCGGATGAGAGGTTCGTTCACTTGCGAGCTCATAACGGAAAAGGTGGTCTGTGTTTGGGTCGATCAGGCGCGGGCCGCCTAGGTTCAGCGCCGGGGTGCTGGCCCGAGAACACGTGCTGCCTGGACGTGTCGCCTGTTGCCTTTCATGCGGGCTTTGGCGTCGCGCCGCTGCGCGCGCTATAAATCTGGCGTCCCAGAACGTCGACGCTGTCCACAATACCGATCACCACGGCGTCAACGGGGCAATCCTTGAGTCCCGGGGCCAGCCGGGCGGAACTCCCCTGGCAGAACAGCACCAACTCACCCTCGCCGGCCCCCACGCTGTCCACCGCGACGATCGTGTTCACCCCCGGACGGAACCGGGTTGGGTCCTTGTCGTCCACCAGCATCGGACGCAACATGAGCAGCTTGCGCCCGCTCATGTGCGCGTCCTTCTTGGTGGCAACCACCGAGCCTTCAACGTGAGCAAGGTACATAACGGCTGGGCCGAAGTCTCATGCGCAATCCCCGAGCCGCGAGGCGAGGCTCAAACGGTCGCCCGCCTCGGGCCTCCTGCCCGGCGGTTCCCGCCTCGAGGATCGGACCGTCATTTCCTCTTCGGCATGACCGCGTCCACATCCGGGTGCGGACGGGCGATGACATGGACGCTGACCAGTTCGCCCTGGATCGATTTCACCGCCTGGGCTCCGGCGTCCACCGCGGCCTTCACGGCCGCGACATCACCGACCACGACGGCTGTAACCAGGGCGTTGCCGACCTGTGTCATCGGTCCGGCCAGTTCAACATTCGCGGCCTTGAGCATTGCATCGGTGCCCTCGACAAGGGCGACCAGGCCGCGGGTTTCAAGGAGTCCTATGGCTTGTGGCATGTGGAGTTCTTTCGAGATTTGAGATTTGAGATTTGAGATTTGGATGCTGTGTGGTATGAGACTCGGCTCAGGTTGGGGTCTAAGAATGGTTCTGCGGCACCGGCTTGGTTGTTGACGAAACACGATGATCCAGCCAGCGCCTGACCTCGCGGGCCACCACGAGTTCCTCGTTGGTCGGAATGACCAGCACACGCACGCGCGATTCCGGCGCGCTGATGACAGCCTCCTGGGCGCGCACCCTCACGTTCGCGTCCGCATCCAGAACGATGCCCAACTGATCCAAGTCGGCGCAGATTGCCGCCCGAAGCTCGGATCGGTTCTCGCCAATACCCGCTGTAAAGACCAGGGCGTCCGCCCCGTTGAGTTGGGCGAAATAGCCGCCGATCCAGCGGCGGACCTCGTGCACGAACACCTCGAGCGCCAGGCCCGCCTGGGCGTTGCCCCCCTGCGCCGCCGTCCAGACATCGCGCACGTCGTTCGAGACGCCGCTGAGGCCCTTGATCCCACCTTCGTTGCAGAGTTGGCGTTCAGCCTCGTCGACGGTCAACCCAAGCACCCGAATCGCAAACGGAAAGGCCATCGCGTCCAGGTCGCCCACCCGGTTGTTGTGCGGCACGCCCGATTGCGGGCTCATCCCCAGACTGTTGCCAACCGCCACGCCATTGCGGATGCCGCTGACGCTCGAGCTTCCGCCCAGATGGCAGGAAATGACCCGCAAATCAGGCTTGCGCACCGGCCCGCTGCCGCCGTCAACGTAAAGACGCCGGGCCCGTTCGGCGACGTCCTCGCGCCCGAGCAGTTCGGCGCTGCGCTCGGCGATGAACTTGTGGCTGGCGCCATGGAAGCCCCAGCGACGCACTCCCGCATCGCACCAGGACGCCGGCACCGCGTAGCGCATCGCCGCCTCGGGCGCCCATTGGTAAAACGCGGTTTCGAACAAGCCCACCAGGGGAACCTCCGGCAGGCGCTGCGCGAACAGGCGGATGC
>DAOOQY010000767.1:0-2872 GCA_035389025.1 Verrucomicrobiota bacterium | reverse complement strand
GGCCCCCCGTCCGCCGTAAGGTTTGAGCAGCCGATCCAATTCGGCAATCACAGCGCGTTCGGACGCGCCCGGTTCGAGAGCGAGGACCATGTAATTGAAGGCGCCATCGAGGCTGAAAGCGGCCGCCAAATCGGCGTACGGGAGCCAGAAGCTGCCGTAGGCGCGGCTGTCGGGCAGAGGGGTGCCCGGCCGCGATTCGAAGATGAACTCGGGCGAGAGGACGATGCCGGCGACGCGCAAGACCTCGCGCCGGCCATGGAGCACCATGACAATCGAATCGTCCGGACGAATCCGGTTGGCATCGGCGAACGCCTCGCCGACAAGGACTTCCCCATGGCGTCCCGGGCTCAGCCAGCGTCCGGCGCGCAGGAAAAGGCGGTTCAACTCAGGCTGGCCGAATGCCGGGAGTGAACGGACGGTGCCGCTGGCCGGTTCATCCAGGCCGGCGATGTCGAGGGTGACCTGGACGGAGATGTCCGCCTGCGCGCGGGCGACACCCGGAATCCTGGCTGCCTGGTCTGCGACGGAATGCGGGGCCCGTTTGAGATGTGCGAACACCTGCGCGAAGCGGTGGTCCTGATAGTAGTCGTCGCGCGCCGTTTCGAGTGATCGGATCAGGCTGCGCGCCATGATCATCATCGCCAGCCCGCAGGCCATGACAAGGGCGACGGCCAGGGCCTGGCCGCACAGCCGGTTCAGATCGCGGAAGAGTTTGCGGTCAAGACAGGGCAGCATCCGATCACCATTTCAGGCTGTTCACCGGGGCGCGCCTGGTGTTGCGCCGGATGCGCTGAACGCGTCCGTCCGACAGGAAGATCACCCGATCCGCCATGTCCGCCATGACGGCATTGTGGGTGATGATGACGGTGAGGGTCCCCAGTTCGCGGTTGACGCGCGCAATCGCTTCGAGAACGACAATGCCGGTGCGCACATCGAGGGCGCCGGTCGGCTCGTCGCACAGCAGGACGGCGGGACGCTTGGCGATGGCGCGGGCAATCGCCACACGCTGTTGCTCGCCCCCTGAGAGTTGGGCGGGGAAATGGTCCAGACGCGCCCCGAGGTTGACCATCTCAAGGGCCGCCTCGGGCGGCATCGGATCGGTGGCGATCTCGGTGATGAGGGCGACGTTCTCGCGCGCGGTCAGACTCGGGATCAAGTTGTAGAACTGGAAGATGAACCCCACGCATTCGCGGCGGAACCGCGTGAGTTGCTGCTCGCCCGCCGCGGTCAGGTCCGCGCCGCGATACTCGAGTGTGCCGGCCGTGGGCAGGTCAAGGCCGCCAAGGTTGTTGAGCAGTGTGGTCTTCCCGCTGCCTGACGGCCCAAGCAGCACCACCAACTCGCCTTCGAACAGGTCCAAATCGACCCCCGCCAGGGCATGCACCTGGGCGGGACCCGAGCCGTAGACCTTGGTCACCTCGCGGGCTCGATAGACAAGTGCCGGGTCCGGCCTCGCGGGCTCTTGAGCCACTCGAGTCACCGCATCGGACACTGGGGCCGTGCCATCCATCCTCTCTTGCGCTTGTTCAAATGGGCTGTCCGTGCCGATGATCGAACTCCGCGCTGCATCGGGCGGGTTCACGTCGCGCACCTTCGCGTCCCCGACGCCGTGCGTCGAGGCAAAACGCAGTTCCCCTGTTGCGCGCTGGCGGCGCGGGCGGGGATGTGGTATGGAACAGGCGTCTTGCCAAAGACACTGCCACAAACAAATCCTGAGGATAACGCCATGAACCGCGCCTCGATCCTTACGCAATGGTCCGCGCTCCTGCTCGGGCTTGGCCCCGTGTTGTTCCAGCCGCTGGCCCAAGTCGATCAACTCGCCTACCGCGCCGTCCGATCGAGCGCGTTCGAGGTGCAGCCGACGGACGACCCTTCGAGCATTCAAGGGCCTTTCCGCGTCCGCGGCAGCTTCTCGATGACTCACCAAGTGTCGCCCTTGGACTGGGAGAATTACAGGATTTCGGACCTCCGACTCGAAGTGCTCATGGACGCGGGCCCCCCGGCTGTCCTGCGGGGCAGCGGGACTTTCGGGCGGAGTGGCCGGTTCAATCGGATGCGCATGGACCTCGATGTGCAATTTGGCGAGACCACCCTGCATCTGGCCAGCGGCGAGCTGCCGGCCGAGCCGTGGACACCTGACATCGACATGGTCCTGAAGGGCAAGACCGCCGACGGAGCGATGCCCGGCACGTATGTGCTGCGTCTGGCTGCCGTGCGCGAGTTGGCGCGCTGGCGGTACCGGCTGATCGACGGCAGTTCTTGGACGGACGATTGCGAGATGTGCGGGCGGCCTACGATCAGGTGGCCCCTGCACGGCGGTTTCGATCTGGTCCTGGTCGAGGAACATCCACTGTTCAACCGCTATCATCTCTTCGACATCCGATTCTTCAGCGGCACGGACTATGAACTCGAGGGGGAAGGCGATTACCAGGTGGGCGGCGAGGTTGCCTTGCGTCAGGAACTGCGGCTCGATGTGGATGCGAGAGGGACGTTTGGCGGACCGCGCACGATGACCCTGACCAATATGCCGGGACCGCCAACGCGCCTTTGGCCGATGTGGGCCGTCGATGTGCAGGAGGCTGAAAGCACGCCGATGTCGAAGCTGCTCCTCGAGTTGCGGGCGGCCCCCGTGCGCGAACTCTGGTTTTCGACCACGCATGGTATGACACCCGGCCTGCAACCCGACATCCATCCCCGCATATCCGGCGGCGATCTCCTGAGCGACTCCGGCCGCCGGGTGAAGACAAACGCACAGTTGATCTCCGCATTGGGATGGGCGGAGCCGAAGGAAGCCCTCGCGGTGGACGCCCTGACGATCGCTCCCGGGGGCGAGGTCTGGTTCTCGTTCAGCGAGGCGCAGACGAGCCCGACG
>DAOOQY010000766.1:0-2872 GCA_035389025.1 Verrucomicrobiota bacterium | reverse complement strand
CGTCCTTGGGGCCCAGGACCGTGACGTAAGGATTCGCCGCGGTTTCGATGCACGCCAGGCCGCTGGACAATACGAACAAAGCGAACAGGAACGACCAGAAAGTCTTGAACCAGAGCCCGGCGGGAATGAAGAGAAAAGCGCCCGTGGCGACCACCATCAGTCCGAGCAGAATCCCCTTCTGGTAGCCGATCCGGCGGATCAGCAGCGCCGAGGGAAAGGCGAGCAGGAAGTAGGCGCCGAAGACCGAGGTCTGGATGAGCCCCGACTGCGCTTTGCTGACGTGCAGGATGTTCTGAAAATGCTTGTTCAGCACGTCCAGCATGGCATGGCAGAACCCCCAGATGAAAAAGAGGGAGGCGACCATGAGGAACGCGAACAACAAGGTGTGATTGAGCTTCTTCGAGTCGTGCGTCATTTGTGATCCGAGGTTGTACCGGCAAAGCCGTCGCGGGCGCAAGTCCACTTCCGATCAGAGGCATTCCGCGTGTTCCGAACTCACCACGCATTCGCGTTCGTCATAGAGGTTAAAGTAGTACGCGCGCGTGCCCTCCGGCAGTGTCGCGGTCGCCCTGGACTCCTCGAGACCGGCCGGGATCGCCTCCCATCGGCGCTTCTGCCACGCGCCGCTGTCCCGCGTGAAATTGAGCTCGGCCTTCACCACAGGCGCCTTCGACGCGTATGCGGTCCAGACGTTCGCTCCCTCCTTGCCGGCGCCGACGATGCGGGGCAGGCCGGTCTCGCCTTTCAGGATGCTGTTGGCGAAGACATGAATCTCGCGGGGGTTCTCCCCCGGCCCATGGTGTCCGTGGGGCATGCGCAACCGGACGCAGAGCGATCGGGGGCCCTGGGTGAGGCGGTAGGAAAGCTGGAGGGCGTCGAGCGTGTAGGCGAAGTCGTTGCTTCCCGTCACCCAGAGCATCGGCATGGTCGCCGCCGGGAGATAGACCGACGGGTCCCACAACTGCATCCAGCGCGAGGCCTCGTCGCGCCCGAGCCGGAGCAGATCGGCGGCAAAGACGGTCTTGTCGTAATAGCCGCAGCCGTAGACCGGAACGGCCAGCTTGAAGCGCGCATCGACGCCCGCGACGATGCAGGTCAGGTAGCCACCCCAGGAAATGCCGGTCAACCCGACACGGTCGGGATCCACTCCGGGCATCGAGCGAATCAAGGAGTGCGCCAGGACAACATCGGCCACCGCATGAAAGGTCCACTGGTCCTCCGGATTCCAGTTCAGTTGATCGAAGCCGCCCCACCCGGGCGGTCCGCCCCGCTCGGCGCGCGTCCATTCTCCGTAATTGCCGACGGGCACCTGCCCGCATGTGTCCATTGCGATCGCGGCGTACCCGCGCTCCATCCAGAGGCGGACCCATTCGTCGAAGGCCGTGCCGCCGCCGCCGTGGACGAGAACCATCGCGGGGACGGTCTGGCCCGAGGCAACCTCGGGCACGCCCAGCCACGCGAACACCTGCGTCGGCTTTCCCCGAAACGGCAGGCCTTCGAACGCAACGGCGCGGACGCCCTCGGCCTTCGGGCGCTCGAGGACCTTCCATTCCGGTGGCGCTTCGAGTTGCCCGACAGTCCAGGGCGGGCTGGATCGATCCGGCTGACCGGAGAGCGACTCGAAGATCGGCAGCCCGAGGGCAACGATCACTCCGAACGCCGAGGTCGCCGTCCGACAGATCGAGCCCGGTCGGCGCGCTGTCATGCTAGGATGCTTAAGCATCGTATCGCCTTTCACTTTCGTGTTCACGGCTCCCCTCATGCCAGAGCCCCAACAGCCCTCTCGAGTTCGCTGTCCGTGTTGTAGAAATGCGCGGAAAAACGCACGTAGTTCTGGCCGGTTCGATCCGTGCGCAGCGACGTCCTCACGCCGTGCGCGGCCAGACGCCGGTGCAGCGGCGTCATATCGGCTCCGGGGCGAAACGCGGTGACGATGCCCGAGGCGTTGGCGGGAGGGGCGTCCGCGCCGAGCACCGAGAGGCCCTTGGCTTGCAGAGCGGCGATGAGCCAAGCCCGCTTGCGCAGCAGTTCGGCAGCAATCGCATCCACTCCGAACTCGAGGATCAGATCGCAGGCCGCTTTGAACCCGACCAGGCCGAGGAGGTTCGCGCTGCCGGGCTCGTAGCGGCGCGCATCGCCCTGCAAGACCAACTCAGGTTCCGCCACGAAGCCCGGACAGCGGACGTTGTTCCAGCCAAAGGCGACCGGGGCGAGCTGGGCCTGCAGTTCCTTGCGCACGTAGAGAATCCCGGCAGCGCAGGGCCCCAGCAACCACTTGTGGGCGTCGGTGGCCAGGAAATCGACGCAGGGCGCGTCCAGCGGAAAGGCGCCCAGCGTCTGAATCCCATCGAGGCAGAACCAGATTCCCCGTTCGCGCAAGCGCCGCCCGATCTCCTGGTATTCGAGGCGCCAGCCGGAGACGAAATGGCAGGAGGCAAGCGCGACCAGGCGCGTCCGATCGTCCACGCGCGCCAGAACCTGCTCGGGCACGATCCGCCCCAGCGCGTCCGCCCCGAGCGTGCGCACCTCGACCCCGCGCGAGGCCAGGGCCATCCACGGGTAGACATTGCTCGGGTAATCGTCCGCATACAGCAGCACCTTGTCGCCTCGCCGCCACGGCAGACCCGCCGCCACAAAGCTCAACGCCAGAGACGTCGGCCCCACAAAGGCAATCTCCGATGGCGCGGCGCCGATCAACCGGGCGGCGCCCTCACGCGCATCCGCCAGGAACGAAGGCGGCACCGCCTCCTCCTGGTCGCCCGCGGCGCCTTGCGCGGCATAGGCGGTCAAGGCGGCCTGCACGCGGCGCGGCAGCGGGCAAACGCCGGCATGGGCCAGGTAGACCGAACGCCGCGCGACGGGAAACTCTTCG
>DAOOQY010000765.1:0-2872 GCA_035389025.1 Verrucomicrobiota bacterium | reverse complement strand
CGCGGACCTGCCTGCACCTGATCGAGCCGTTCGGTTTCGAGTTGGATGACCGCCGACTCCAGCGCGCGGGCATGGACTACTGGCAGCACGTCGAGTGGCGCCGGTGGCCGAGTTGGGCCGAGTTCCGCAGCCAGGTGCGGCCCGATGCCAGGCTCTGGTTCAGCGAGTCGCATGGGCCGCGGCACTATGCGGAGGCGTCCTTTGCCCCGGGCGATTACCTGGTGTTCGGACGCGAGACCGCCGGCTTGCCGGCGGCGCTGCTCGAGGCGCACCGGGAGTGGTGGCTGCGATTGCCGATGTTCCACCCGCGGGCGCGGTCGTTGAACCTGGCGAACTGCGTGGGCATCGTGCTTTACGAGGCGCTGCGGCAACAGGGATTCGCCGGAGAAATCGGGCCGCCATAGCCGGACCTTTCGCAGCGCGGCGCAGCCGCGGATAACCAGAAGGAGCGCCTTTCTCAGTTGCCAAGCAGGGGTGGGTGATTATGGTCAGGGAAGGGCTTGGGCGATTAGCGTAGTGGCTAGCGCATCTCCTTTACACGGAGTAGGTCGCAGGTTCGAATCCTGCATCGCCCACCAGATTTGCTGAGGAAAATGAAGAATTCGAGTTTTCCAGCACAGATCGCGCACAGATTTTGGCCGATTCTGCTGACGGGAGGGCGGCTTGCAGGATGAGGTTCCCGGTTTGAATCAAGCACCGCGGTCAAGTGGCCGTGATCTACGGCAAGACCGATTCCTATGACTTCTACCGGGTTGCAGCCAAGGCGGGCGACAAGCGCGTTGTTCGGTCGTTTGGGTCGTATTCCGAAGCCCGCGAATACGCTGACCGCACGGTGCGGGACCTGGCTCGAGGAAGCTCGCATTCCACTGGCCGGGTGTCGTTGACGCTCTTTGTGTGAGTTTCCCCGCTGACCTCCATGTTCGAACAAGCCTTCTGCAACATCGACGACGCCCTCCGCAAGGAAGCCGGCTGCGCCACCGAACTCGACTACGCCGAGCAGACGTCCTGGCTGCTGTTCCTGAAATACCTCGACGGCCTCGAACAGGACCGCGCCACCGAGGCGGCGCTCGACGGCAGGAAATACGCCTACATCCTCGACAGGCCGTACCGGTGGGAAACCTGGGCGGCGCCGAAGACCAAAGACGGTCAGCTCGATCACAACAGCGCCCTCTCCGGCGATGACCTCCGCGATTTCGTCAATCTGAAGCTCATGCCGCATCTGCACGGCTTCAAGGCTAAAGCCACCGGGCCAAACACCATCGAGTACAAGATCGGCGAAATCTTCGGTGAACTGAAGAACAAGATCACCAGCGGGTACAACCTCCGCGAGATCATTGACTACGTGGATGAGCTGCGCTTCCGTTCGCAGACCGAGAAGCACGAACTGAGCGCGCTCTACGAGGAGAAGATCAAGCGCATGGGCAACGCCGGGCGCAACGGCGGCGAGTATTACACCCCGCGCCCGCTCATTCGCGCCATCATCCGCGTGGTCACCCGAGGCTGGGCGAGACGGTCTATGACGGCGCGTGCGGCTCGGCCGGCTTTCTCTGCGAGGCCTTCGACCACCTCCGACAGGCGAATCCCAAGCGGACGACCGCGCAGGATAAACGGCTCCAGGAAGTCACATTCTACGGCAAGGAGAAGAAATCCCTCGCCTATGTGATCGGCATCATGAACATGATCCTGCACGGGATCGAAGCGCCGAACATCATCCACACCAACACCCTCACCGAGAACCTCGCCGACATCGAGGAGAAGGACCGGTTCGACATCGTGCTGGCTAATCCGCCGTTCGGCGGACGCGCACGCCCCGAGGTGCAGCAGAACTTTCCCATCCGCACCGGGGAGACCGCGTTCCTCTTCCTCCAGCACTTCATCAAGATTCTCCGGGCTGGCGGGCGCGGGGGCGTGTGGTCATCAAGAACACGTTCCTCTCGAACACGGACAACGCCTCGGTGAGCCTGCGCAAGCACCTGATCGAGAGCTGCAACCTCCATACCGTGCTCGACTGCCCCGGCGGCACGTTCCAGGGCGCCGGCGTGAAGACGGTGGTGTTGTTCTTCGAGAAAGGCCGCCCTACCCGCAAGGTGTGGTTCTACCAGCTCGACCCCGGCCGCAACCTGGGGAAAACGAACCCGCTGAATGATGCGGACCTGGCTGACTTCGTTGACCGGCAGAAGACCTTTGCCGACTCGCCCAGGAGCTGGAGCGTGGACGTGGAGGGCATCGATTCGACCACATTCGACCTGTCCGTGAAGAACCCCAACGGGGCCGAGGCCGTGACCCACCGCCGCCCGGAGGAGATCATGAAAGAGATCGCCGCCCTCGACGCCGAAAGCGCCGAAGTGCTGGAGAAGATCAGGGGGCTGCTGAAATGAAGAAGGGGTGGCAAAACCGACCGCTTGCCGATTTCGTCACGTCCCGTCCGGGGAACAACAAAATCATCAAAGGCAAGCAGAGCGACCAACCCGGCGACGGACTCTTCCAAGGATTCAGTGCAAGCGGGCCAGACGTGTGGGTGACTGTCGCGGACTACAACCAAGCCGGTGTTGTCATTTCTGCGGTTGGTGCGCGCTGTGGAAAGACTTTCATCGCCGGCGGCGAGTGGACTGCGATTGCGAACACGCACGTTTTGCTCCCCGGAAAGGAGATTGACCCACGCTGGCTGTGGTATCGGACCAACGACGAGGAGTTTTGGATGAAGGGCGGCGCAGCGCAGCCGTTCGTAAAGGTTAAGGACACGCTTCAGCAGCCGATTCCCGTCCCCCCGCTCTCGGAACAGCGGCGGATCGTGGGGGCGCTGGACGCAGCGTTTGCCGGGCTGGCCACCGCCCAAGCCAACGCCGAAAAGAACCTCCAAAACGCCCGCGCC